>JASJCE010000417.1 GCA_030066155.1 Desulfobacterales bacterium
TTGAGGCGGTGAACGATTGAGGGATTCAGGGATTGAGGAATTGAGGGATTTAAAAATTTAACAAATAATGTCGACAGCATACCTTTAATCCCTAAAAGCCTAAATTCGCAATTCCTAAATTTTTTCTCTGACACCTGACACCTAAAAACTGCCGGTCAGGGTAAATATAGCGTCAACCTCTCAAGGAGTGATCGAGGCCGGCGTCCTTGCAGTCGGATATCCTCAGGCTCGACAGTCAATCATCATGCGTATCCTGATCCTCGGTCTTCTGTTCTGGCTGTTGATCCGAGGATTTACCCAGAGCTGTTTTCAGCGCTTTTTGGTGCGCTTTTCCGGCTACATGGACCGGACTTTTGCCATAAACCGGATCCCAGCCGGCCGGATCGGCCGTACAGTAATATTGGACATCGAGTCCGATACGCACCAGGGCTTCTCTAACCGGCAGATTTAAAATTCGTAATGCCGCTTCCCAGGTTGCACCGCATGGTGCGCCCTGCACCACGTTAATTTCGGCGACCCGATCGTCTGCGACTTTCACATCAAATGCTGGTTTGCCGAATCGCTTGCCATATTCTCCCAGGCCAACCTGCCCGGAAAGCGTGCATCACGTGGGAGGGGTATGCACGCCTTTGACGTCGTGCTTTTTTCCTGATGCGATGAGCGGGATTTTTTGTCGGCTGCACAAAACCGCCAGATCATGGCTCAAATCCGGATGCTTCAGAAAGTCAAGCACGAGATCCGCGTCGATCCTGTCCGGCAGATATGGCGAGGTGTCTTCAAGCAGCGGCGGCAAGGGCTCATCGATTTCAGCAACCTCAACCATGATCTGGTCACCGCCATACTTGCGCAATCCGTCAATTTTGCTCTCCCCGCTGCCGTTTTGCTGGAAAACAATTATTTTCTGGGGAGTGTTCGCTTGGTTTGTTGAGTTTGTTGTGTTCATTGAGTTTTTTGTGTTTGTTGAGTTTATATAGTTTGTTGAGTTAGTTGATGCTTTCGATATTAAAACAATCGTATAAGGTCTGAGGTTAAAGGATAAAGGATAAAGGCAAAAGGAAGAAAAGCCGGGACGTCGGGCAGGGATGAAATTGATGCGAGTCTTCACTTCAATAGATTCATTCCTTTCAACCCAATCAACCATTCAACAATTCAACCAGACAACTTTATCCAGCTTCTCATCTTCCAAACTTCTCACCCTCCCACTTTCTCACCTTCCTTTCCGTCCACCAACTGCTGCAGTTCTTGGTCGAATTCGGCTTTTTGCGCTTCTAATTTATCCGTGGCTTTTTCTAATTTGTCAAACAATTCGTCAATAGCCGTTTGACAGCTGTGCATTGATTGGGAGAGCTTCTGGATTTTGGTCCCCTCCCGGTTCTGAGATGCCTGCTGCATTTGTTGATTAAGATTTTCCAGTACGAACTCCTGGGATTCGATGTCGGATTCCAGCTGGCTGATGCGATTTTCGAGGGGCTTGACAGCTTTCGAGCGACGGGAGATGATTTCCGATCTTTTGCGCCGCATCTCTTTTTTTCCCGCCCTGGTATCATGCAGGCAGGTCTGCACCGGTGCTGCAGATTGTTGACCCGGCGGCCTTTCATCATGCCATCCGCCCGCATCGAGAAATTCCTGATAGCGACCCTCAAAGACATTAATCTGTTCATCTTGAAATACGATGAGCCTTTCAGCCAGAGAGTGCAGAAACATCTCGTTGTGAGTTACTATGATGACAGCACCCTGGAACAGATCGATAGCGGTTAGCAGCGCGTCACAGGATTCCATATCCAGGTGGTTTGTGGGCTCATCGAGAAGCAACAGATTTACCGGAGTTGCCAGCAGTTTGCCCAGCATGACACGGCTTTTTTCGCCGCCGGACAGGACACCGATCTTTTTCAAGGCCTCATCTCCCGAAAACATCATGGCACCGCATATGTTACGCGCATTCTGTCGATCGATATCGGCGTGCGTATAGAGAATTTCCTCCTCCACCGTCCGGTCGTCGATCAAGCTGCTGATGTTCGTCTGTTCGAAAAAGCCTTCAATTGCGGCCGGGTGGTATTTTATCTGACCGGATTGAGGCTTCAACTTTTGGGCCAGGAGTTTTAGCAGGGTTGTTTTGCCCTTGCCGTTTTTACCCACCACGCAGACCCGCTCTCCGGCACTGATCATGATTCCGAAATCGGAAATCAGGGGGACCTGTTCATCGTAGCCGAAGGTCAAATCCTGACATGACAGGATCTGTTTGGCCGGAAACGGTTTACTGCGAAACGAAAAGTCCAACAGCTGCAATGCGTCAAGTTTTTCCTTTTTCTCCATTTTCTGAAGCGTCTTGATGCGGGACTGAACCAGATTGGCCAACCGGGCCTTGGCTCTAAATCGAGTGATGAACTGCTGGATTTCTTTGCGCCGGCGTTCGTCATTGATTCGTGTTTTTTCGTAGACTTCTTCGTCCTGGGCGATTTGAGTATAATATTTGGTTGTGTCGCCTTTGATCTTGCGGGATTTTCGGCGATGAATGCCAATCGTGTGGGTAACGACCTTGTCCATAAAACTGCGGTCATGGGTTATCACCATCAATTCATGGGGCCAGCTGCACAAAAACTGTTCGATCCATCGAATCGACGTAATATCCAGAAAATTGGTGGGCTCGTCCAACAGTAACAGGTCCGGTTCGGCCACGAGCGCTTTAACCAGATTCAATCGCACCTGCAGGCCTCCGGAGAATTCGGCCGGTGGGCGGTGAAAATCGGCCTGGTCAAAGCCCAGGCCGGCAAGTATCTTTTCGACTTTCCAGTGGTGATCCTTTTCAGCTGCAGGCAGTGCCAGAATGCCTTCCTCCAGGGCGGTGTCGGCGCTGAACGCCAGATGCTGTTGCACATATACAATTTGATAGTTTTTGGGAATAACGATCGCACCGCTGTCCGGGCGCTCCTCGCCGGAGATCATGCGAAAAAGGGTTGTTTTGCCATGCCCGTTCTGACCGACCAGACCAATACGCTCTTTCTGATTGACCGAAAAAGTGATGTTGTCGAACAGAATCCGATCACCATAACTTTTGGCCAGATTTTCAACTCGAATCATAGCCTGCAAAAATAATCCATTTTATCCATTTATGCAATCGCTATTCGTGCAGCTTCAGCTGAGATCGTTGCTTGACAAATGTTTGGAAATCCGTACATTATAGGCGCTAAATCCCAGAGCCGGCAGCGACAGAGACAATCTGGCAAACGATTTGTTGCGGGCGGTGCGTTGGTCATTCTCAAAGTAGGAGGCAACCATGTCAGAAGATGAAAAAAAAGATTTCAAAGTAAAAGATCGCCGCATATTCTCTCAGGACAGCCCGGATAGCGACGACTCCGCAACAGATGCTTCGGAAGGGGCCGCACCCGGCCAGGCTGCTCAAACTTCCTCAGATGATCGGGAAGATCGGGCGGCCGATGATCAGGATCAGCCGACGCAGCCCGAAGATGGTGAGATGCCACCGCTGCCCGAAATAAATTTTTCAACCTTCGTTGTATCTCTGAATGCTTCTGCATTGTTGCATTTAGGCGCTATCGAAGATCCCACTACGGGCCAGACCAACAAAAATTTGCCCATGGCCAAACAGACGATCGATATTTTGAATATGCTTGAGGAAAAAACAGCCGGCAACCTGAATCCTGAAGAAACCAACCTGTTGAAAAGCATTCTCTATGATTTGAGAATGCTGTATGTGAAAGAATCGGGATAAACGCCCACTCAATCAATCCTCCGCAGTAAATCCGTCTGATGTAAAGATACGCAGCACCCAGCGTTGATGAAAATTCTGTCCCCCGCTAAAATCAATCTGTTTCTGCAGGTTACCGGAAAACGATCGGATGGTTACCACGAATTGTTTTCCCTGATGTGTTGCATCAGCCTGTACGATACCATTTCGCTTCAATTCGACACCGATGAAATAAAAATCGAATCTTTACATCCGGATATGCCGCTGGACGCCGGCAACCTGGTTTACCAGGCCGCTGATCTTTTCTTCCAAACGCTTAAAATAAAGGCCGGAGTCAGGATTGGAATTGACAAGCAGATCCCCATCGCAGCAGGATTAGGAGGGGGCAGCAGCAACGCAGCCAGTGTTCTCAGAGGCCTTAATCACCACTACGGATATCCGCTGTCTCAGGACCGCATCATGACTTTAGGGCTTAAACTGGGAGCAGATGTGCCATTTCTGCTGTACCAAAAACCGGCTTTGGCTTCCGGTATTGGCGAGATCCTGAAGGCGTACACCGCATGGTTACCGGATACAGTAGTCATTGTTTATCCGGGATTTTCGGTTTCGACTGCCGCTGTTTTTCAAAATCTTAATTTAAGATTGACAAAATGCAAAAAAGTAATTACAAAACCCACTTTGAAGAAATCCGGATATCAGATTCCGCTGCATCTGTGCAACGACCTTGAGGCTGTGACAGAATCCCAATACCCGGAGATAAAATCGGTCAAGGAGCAACTCATTCTGCTGGGGGCATTGGGATCGTTGATGTCAGGGAGTGGGCCCACCGTTTTCGGTCTATTTTCCGATCAGAAATCCGCCGGCAATGCGGTCCGGGCGATTGAAGCGCACCCGCGCTGGACCGCGTTTGGTGCAGAAATTATCCGAGAGAGCCCCTCTCTTTGATAACCGTGTTGTGGTATGTGCAAGATGTCCTCGGCGCGGAGGGATGAGGGTGACAAGATATTGCGCCTTGGATTGCTGGGGCGTCGTCAAGTGGTAAGACACAGGATTTTGGTTCCTGCATTCGGAGGTTCGAATCCTCCCGCCCCAGCCAAATTTGGCTGAAGATTAAAAACAGCACTATTAGTGGTGAATTCCATGCAAGGTATGGCCATATTTGCCGGGAACTCCAATCCCGAACTGGCGCAAAAAATTTGTGGCTATCTCAGCCAGCCGCTTGGCGGTGCCAAGGTGAAGACCTTCAGTGACGGCGAAATACAGATAGAGATCACTGAAAATGTTCGCCTGAAGGACGTTTTTGTCTTACAGTCCACCTGCTCGCCGGTAAATGATAACCTGGTTGAACTGCTGTTAATGATCGATGCCTTCAATCGGTCCTCGGCAAAAAAAATCACGGCTGTCATGCCATATTACGGGTATGCCCGGCAGGACAAAAAAGTGGCACCCAGGGTGCCGATCAGTGCCAAACTCGTCGCCGACATGTTGACCACCGCCGGTGCGGATCGAATTATCACAATGGATTTGCATGCCGGTCAGATCCAGGGGTTTTTTAACATTCCGGTAGATAACCTGTTTGCCGCCCCGGTCCTGATCGACTACATCCGTACCAATTTCAGGGATGACATGGTCATCGTTTCTCCGGATGCCGGCGGGGTGGAAAGGGCCCGGGCTTTTGCCAAGCGCCTGAATTCGGACCTGGCCATTATCGACAAACGCCGGGTCGCACCGAATCAGGCCAAAGCCATGGCGGTCATCGGCGATGTGACCGACAAGATCGCTATTGTGCTGGATGATATGGCTGATACCGCCGGCACGCTGACGGAGGCCGCCGACGCCATAAAAAATGCCGGCGCCAAGGAAATTCATGCATGTTGCGCACATGCGGTGCTTTCCGGGCCGGCCATCGAACGGATATCGGATTCAGTTTTGAAAAGTGTGGTGGTTACCGACACGATCCCCCTGACCGGAGAAGCGGCTGCGTGCGATAAAATAAAGGTGCTGACAATTTCTCAGCTGGTCGGCGAAGCCATCATCCGCAGCTATCGGGGAGACTCGGTTACCTCGCTTTTCGTGTGATGACGAACCGATTTTCAATATACAGAGACAAATAAACTAATATCGTAAAAATCAGATAATCGAATTATCTAAAAAAATCGAAATTAGGGGATTTAGGAATTTAGGTATTCAGGAATTATTAAAGGTTGTGCCATCATTAATTCCTCAATTCCTTAATCTCTCAATTCCTAAATTCTTTTCGAAAGTAGGAGGTCAGTCATTTGGAACAAATTAAGCTTAACGCAACCGTCCGAAAAACGACGGGTAACGGCCCCGCCCGGGAATTGAGACGAGGCGGCCTGATACCTGCAGTATTATACGGTCCTCAAACCGAACCGATTCTGTTAACCGTAAATATCAGAGAGCTTGAGCAGATTCTCAAAAAAAGCAATATCGGATCGATCATATTGGATCTTGTCATACAAAACGGCAAAAAAATTACCAAACCGGCAATGATCAAGGAATTGCAAAGTCATCCGGTTTCCGGCAATTTCCTGCATATCGATTTTTACGAAATCGATATGAAACGCAAGATCAATGTCATGATTCCGGTCGTCACCAAGGGCAAATCAAAGGGCGTGGAACTTGGCGGGCTGCTCCAGATCATTCGG
>JASJCE010000418.1 GCA_030066155.1 Desulfobacterales bacterium
ATTAAATCAGGCTTCTTCGCCAATTAGGGTAAACCAATGATGCCCGAATTGACCAAAATTATCTGTGCCTGTTGATTCCTTTCTGTGATTCATGTAACCCTACAGGAAAAAACTTTCCTAAATTCGATAGACAATGCCAGAGGGTTACGTGGATAAAGAATTCGCAGTTGAAATACGCAATGCTTCAAAGGTTTTTAATCCTAATTCGGACCATGCGGTAACGGCACTGAGCAACGTTTCAATATCCATAAGAAACAATGAGTTCTATACGCTGCTTGGACCGTCCGGCTGCGGCAAGACCACACTGTTGCGTTTGATTGGCGGTTTCGAGTACCCTACGGAGGGTCAGATTCTGCTGGACGATGAGGACATCAGTCTGCTGCCGCCCCACAAGCGACCGGTCAATATGGTGTTTCAAAACTACGCCTTGTTTCCCCATCTCACGGTAGCCCAAAATATCGCGTTTGGGCTGGAAATGCTCAACAAGACAAAAGGCGAAATATCAAAAACTGTCGACGAGATGCTGCATCTGGTTCGGATGGCGGATCTCGGTTCCCGCTCCGTATCCCAACTGTCCGGCGGCCAGGCCCAAAGAGTGGCGCTGGCACGGGCTTTGGCACCCCGGCCCAGGGTCTTGTTGCTGGACGAACCTTTGTCTGCCTTGGATCGCAAACTCCGCAAAAACATGCAGATAGAGCTCAAACGCCTGCAGCATGAAACCGGCATTACCTTTATTTTCGTAACTCACGACCAGGAAGAGGCCCTGACCATGTCGGATCGGATTGCCGTCATGAATCATGCCTGCGTTCTACAAGTTGGAATCCCGCAGAAGATCTATGATAATCCCGCGGATCGGTTTGTGGCCGGTTTTGTCGGTGAATCAAACTTTCTTGAAGCCGAACTCGTCGGCCGCAACGGCGATCATGCCGCCCTCGTAAAACTGACATCGGGGACCGTCTTAACGGTAAAGATGCCTGCACGGGCGGTGCCCCAGGGGCCGGTGACACTATGCGTGCGGCCCCAGCATGCCCATGTTGTCGGCAAACGCAAAACGTCGGCCTTGACGGGCCGGCTGGAAAATATTGCCTATGTCGGAACGGACACCCATTATCTTCTGCGCCTGAATGATTCGGAAGAATTCAAAACCCGCCAGCAGAACCGTTCCGGCCGTAAGACCGAATTCAAGGTCGGTGACCACCTGGGAATCGTTATCCAGGAGAATGCCGTCCGGATACTGCAAAAATGAACAGGAACCTAATGGCCCGTTCGGGAAAAAAAAGGTATGATCACGACAAAAGCCACCGGGGCGTTTTCGTAACGCCGGGATTGTCGCGGCATCATGAAATCAAAAAACGATGGCTGCTGATGAGCCCGGCACTGGTGCTCATTGGTGTGCTTGGGATTCTGCCGCTTTCCATCATAGTGGTCTACTCGTTCATGTCGCCCGGGCCTTATGGCGGCATTGAGTGGAAACCAACCCTGGAAGCATGGATTAACCTGCTGGTTGCCCGCGACATCTTTGACGAGACCCTAAGAATCAATTATGCGCATCTGATCATTTTTGCCCGCTCAATCGGTCTGGCTGTGTCAGCCAGCTTGCTGACGCTGTTGTTCGGGTTTCCTACGGCCTATTTTATCGCCACACGACCCACCGGACGACGAAATTTATGGTTGTTTCTGTTTATTCTGCCGTTCTGGTGCAATATTCTGGTCAGAATTTTAGCAATGATGCTGTTTATTCGCGATGAGGGATTCATCAATCATCTTCTGATAAACCTAAACATTATCGAAAAGCCACTGCACATTCTCTATACAGATGCTGCGGTGGGCATTGGGCTGGTTTACACCTATCTGCCGCTAATGGTCATGCCGTTGTATGCCAGCATGGAAAAATTGGATTTTAGCCTGATAGAGGCCGGCTATGATCTCTACGCCAGCCGCTGGTCGGTTCTTACCCGAATCATTATTCCCTTGGTGAAACCCGGAATCGTTGCCGGAAGCATACTGGTGTTTATACCGGTTCTGGGCGCCTACGTGATACCCCGAATTCTCGGTGGCGGCAAAAACCTGATGCTGGGAAACCTGATCGCCAACCAGTTCGGCACATCGCGGGACTGGCCCCTGGGATCGGTCCTGGCGCTTTTTCTGACTGGCCTGGTCATGATCGCCCTGATGGTTTATGTCCGCCATACAACCAGGAGCCAAGCTCATGGATGATCGCCGCACAACCATCCGTATACGCCGTTATTTCGATGCATGCCGTATGCCCGGCTTCGCATCACTGGCCCTTTTCTGTTTGCTCTGCCTGTATGGCCCATTGATCATGATGGCCATTTTTTCGTTTAATGAAAGTCGGTCGGTGACACGCTTCCAGGGATTTAGTCTGTCTTGGTATCTGCAGGCTGGAAACAATCCGTATATTCAGGATGCCGCCCTCTTGTCGATCAAATTAGCGGTAGGCGCAACCCTTGTTGCCACCATCGCAGCAACCATGGCCGCCCTTGCAACCACCCGCTGTAAACCTTTCAAGGGTTACACGTTTGTTTACGCTATCATCAATCAGCCGCTGATGGTTCCTGAAATCGTCATAGCGGTGGCAATCCTGGCTTTGTTCAGCTTAATCAAGAAGCTCACCGGTATCCAGAGTTTCGGGTATCTATTGCTGGCCCACTCTATGTTTTGCATCCCCTTTGCTTACATGCCCATCCGGGCCCGGCTGGAAAACATGGATTTATCTTTTGAGCAGGCAGCGGCGGACCTGTATGCAGGGCCCTGGCAGGTTTTTCGCCGGGTGACATTACCGCTGTTGATGCCCGGAATCCTGGCCGGCGCCATGCTGGCTTTTGTCGTTTCGCTGGATGACGTGATTATCAGCCTGCTGGTGGCCGGTCCCGGTGAGACAACCCTGCCGGTGTTTATGCTGGGTCAGTTGCGCAGGGGATTTACGCCGGAGATCAACGCCATTTCCACCGTGCTCATCGGTGTTTCCTCTGTGATTATTTTACCGGCCTTATTGTTAACCATGAAAAAGCGCTGACAGAAATTGGCCGGCAGTGTTTTTAGCAATTGCTCTCGGGTCATAACACTGGAAAGGGTTTCAAAATCACGCCAGAGGCTTGCATGACTGCAGCAGGTTTTGGAAACAATTCTAAACAGGGAGTCTATTTCAGAAGGTTGTTCCAGATCCTGGTGTACATTTCATTGACGTCCTGGCTGCATTCAGGGATGAACACCATTTTTGTGGCATCTTTAAATCCGGTGACTTCAGGGACTTCCGCCATTTCCGCATCCATGTACTTTTCGCTGCCGGCAATCGCGTTGGCATACCGCACATAATTGGAATTCATCGCAGCGTTCTCGGGCGCCATAATGAAGTTCATGAAAAGGTAGGCCTCTTCGACGTTCCCGGCACCGGCCAGCAGAACCACATTGTCCGACCAGCCGGCAAAACCTTCCTTGGGATAGATATATTTAACTGTAGGCAGCTGGGCCCGGATGCGCATGGACCCACCACTCCAATTTTGAGAGGCATAGATATCTTCAGATGTCATTTTTTCGATCACGCCGTAGTCGATGGTTTTCCAGTAAGACTTGCTGTTTAACAGCAGATCGTTGATTTTTTTCAGGTCTGCCAGGTCTGGATTGCACAACGGTAGATCTAGATAGAATGAAGCGGCGTTGATCACCGCTTTCATCTCGGGCAGCATGTTGATTTTGCCTTTAAGCGGATCGGGTGGATTGAACAACAGGGCCCAGGAGTTCGCCTTGGGTCCATTGTAGTATTTGGTATTGAGGCTGATGCCGGTGGTCCCCCAGTGCCAGGGCACGGAATATTTCCGGCCGGGGTCGAAATTTACATCGACGTGTCCCGGCCTGACATGTTTGAAATTGCTCATCTTGCCGACATCGATTTTCTGCAGCAGGCCCTGCTTAACCATGACCTGGATAATGAAGTGAGACGGTACCGCCAAATCGTAACCGTGTCCGCCGGCTTTAATTTTGGCGAGCATCATATCATTTGAGTCGTAAGTGTCCAGATTGACCTTGATGCCGGTTTCCCTGGTAAACTTTTTCAGTAGTTCGGGGTTGGTATACTCACCCCAATTGTAGAAATTCAAGATGCCGGCGGCATTTGCCTCGGCTGCGGCAATAAAAACAAAAAGTGCCAGCGTTAACCCGGCGGATCGTCTCATTTTGTGTATCTTCCCAAATCAAAGTATAAAGAACGGCTCACACGAACCGAATCCTGATTTCTCTCTTCTCGCATTTTCACTATTGGATGTTCAGACCGAGTTTTCCAAGACCTTCTATGATTCGATCGGCTATATCCTCGAATTTAATAAACCGGCTGATCAGGATGCGGCCGCGCAGGGCAAAGTCGGGCTTGAGCGCCAGCAGGTCACGAACAGAGGCTTGCCCCTCTTCAATTTTTCCTAGTTGGCCGCAAACTGCAGCCTTGTTAATCTGGTCCCAGAAAAGTTGCGGAACCTTGAATTTGAAAGTTTCCCGAAATGCCTCTTCGTAATCCCCCTTTCGTAACAAATTAAAGAACACAACATGGTGAGTCCAGGGGCGATAATAGGGATTTAATCCCATGGCCTTTTGGACCAAATTTACCCCCTGTTCCCATTCACCTGCAAGCGACATCACCCAGCCGATGGCATCCAGAACCATCAATGAATGCGGTGACAGATTACAGGCAGCTTTTGCTTCGTGTCTTGCCTCTTGGAGCCTACCTTCCATGAGCCGGATATAAGCCAGAATCAATCGAGCACGCCGGTTGGTGGGAGCCAGGCTGACCCCTCTCTGGGCGAACTCCACGGCTTTTTCCAGCGGTGTTTGAAGATCGATGATTTCAAGACCGTAATTATCGGCATATTGAGCAGCCAGCATCGACCAGGTTTGCCCATACTCCGGATTAAGGGCCACCGCGTGTTCCAATGCCTGAATTGCTCGCACCATGCTTTCCGGGGCAAGCAGGCTTTCTGATTCCCAGAACCGCAGCATGGCTTCATAGGTCGTTATGTCCGGTTTGGCTTTGCTGCCAATATGACCGGCAAGGTGCCGGTGGATGACGGCATTATCGCCGGCCATTCGGACGGCCACCTCTTGAGCCACATCCTCTTGAAACGAGATCATTTTAGCAACCTCAAGGTCGCCCTGGTATTTGCCCGACCAGATTTGAATACCCTTCCTGGCATCTTCCAACCTGATTCTCACCGTAATGCCCTCCGGATCACGGCGAACACTGCCGGTAATGATAAAATCGATATCAGCGTTCCGGGGCCTCGAAGCCTCATCCCGATGGAGCGCTTCCAGTACCCGGAGTTCCCGGTAATGGCTCAGGGCATGGGCCAGCTCCGCCGTCAGACCGATAGACAGATAATTGTCTTCCGCATGCGTGGTCAGGTTTGCCAGCGGTTGAACCAGTATGCTCGGCCAGGTGGCCATGACACCAAACGATGTGGCTTGGTCAGCGGGAATCTTAGAATCTTTGGGGATTTGTTTATTAAATGCAGGTAGATAGCGGCCCTTGGGGATGTCGATGCGAATGGGATCGTTTTTACCGGCGGTCTCGTAGTAGTCTGTCAGCGCCTGGCGCAGGCGGCTTGCCTGAATACTTACGATAGGGTCGATGCTTTGGTCAAAATCCGCACTGCGACCGAACACTTCGGTGGCCACCGTGTAGCCTTTGATGCTGTCGGCATTACCTTCCAATGTGCGTTTGACAACAAATTTTAAAAGGGCTATCTGCTGAGGGCTAGCCCTGAAATCCGGGCTGTTCTCCATACTTTCAAGCTGGCGCTCAATTTCTTCCAATGAGGGAAGTTGCGGTTTTATGTTCCTGGTTATCAACGAATCTCCCTAAAAAAAAGCCTCAACATTGCGTAATTACCGACGTGAATAATGGCCATGCCTGAATGGGAATTAAATGGGACTGTGAATTGCATCGACCCTGTAATTATTTCTTAAAAAATAAGTCAGCTGCAAATTTAAGTCAACCTGGTCGCGATAAAACAAAACGAATTTGTTATAGAGCTCATAGGATTAATGCTGATGCTGCATGGATTGGAGGTATCTCTTAGAGTTGCGATTTTAAGCCATTAATACACAATAAATCAGGGTTTTCCCAAGCGGCCGATCGGAGGGCACAACTGAAAACAAACACACCGGCCACAGGATATTTATTTGGTTTACCGGACCTCCATCCCTGATGCATGAAGTCCCATAATAATCCGCTCAACAATATCTTCGAACTTGATATAGTGCCGAATCAACATCCGTCCCCGTTCATGGAAATCGGGTTTGAGCGCCAGCAGGGCGCTGACATGCGCCTGTCCCTTTTCAGTTT
>JASJCE010000419.1 GCA_030066155.1 Desulfobacterales bacterium
GGCTGGAATCGAAGAATCAATTAGTAAGATGAGAATTTGAGGTTTGTAATCGAAATCGAGCCTTTTTCGAAGCTGTTTAGATTAGCGATTTATAGCCGTAACCTCTACTTCTCACTCAGTTTACATTGCGTTTGCTAATGTAACAGAGCAACAAACGATTCAATAAATGGAAATGATAGATCAAGCAGCTTGAGCTATCGGTCTAACTCGGTCATAAACTCTTGAATACCATCGAAGTCAAAATCCTCTGCCAATTGAACTAGTTTATTGCAGTAGGGTGCCATGGCGTCGGATTCGGACTTCAATTCCTCGGCAATTGATTTTATTTTCATCACATCCCCCATTTCAGCGGCGGTTTTAATACGATCGATTACCTCTTTTACCAGTTCCGCCGAAACTTCTGCCATCCATTTAGTAGTTGGTTCAATTCTTTTTTCTTCAGCCGGGAGTCCTAATAATCGAACCGACTCGAGAGCTTGATTAATGGTTTTTTCCAATTTTATGAATTTATCATCCAATCGCTTTTTAGACGGCGTTTCCTTTTGATCTCCTTTAACAAGCTTTTCCACTTCCACCGCTGCAGTCTGGAGTTCTGTGGCTTCCAGATTTCCCGCCAACCCTTTTAGGTTGTGAACCAAACTGTGGGTTTGCTTAAAATTCTTTGTTGCTAATGCCTCACGTATTTCATCAGCGACTCCGCCGTAGTTGGTCCCAAAATCAAGCAACAGCTTGCGGTAAAGCCGCTTGTTGCCCATCAGGCGAGAAAGACCAGCCGCCAGATCAAACCCCGGCAATGACTCCGGCAGTTCATCTTCAGCTGGAACAGCCTGATCCGGTTCAGGAGGTGTCTCATGCACCGGCGGCCCTCCTGAGGCGGGTAAACTTTTTGGGACGGCAGCTCGCTCAGCAACCGGCTTAATCCACTTCTGCAACGTCGCAAACAGCTGATCCGGATCAATTGGTTTGGTGATATGGTCATTCATGCCGGTCTCAATGCTCTTTTTATCATCGCCGGCCATGGCGTGTGCAGTCATAGCAATAATCGGCACATTTCGAACTTCGGTTTTCAGATTTCGGATTTCCCGCGTAGCGGTGTATCCATCCATCACCGGCATTTGAATGTCCATAAGGATTGCGTCATATTGGTATTGCATAGCAGCGTCGACGCCTTCCCGCCCATCATTGGCGACCGTGACATTGAGTCCAGCACCTTGCAGAATCTCCATTGCCACCTGCTGGTTGATTTCATTATCCTCTACCAAAAGCACCTGAGCCCCTTGGATGTCCTTCAAATTTTCAAATTCTTTCTTTCTTTCTGCTACCCGAGAACTCTTGGGTATCCCTTCGCCAAATGCTTGCATGATCGTATCAAAAAGAACCGATGGACCAATCGGTTTGATCAGGAAACCGTCCAGCCCGATTTGTTCGGCCTGCTGCATGAGCTCCTCACGACCGTAAGCGGTTACCAGGACAATGGCCGGAACCTTGCTCAGATTTTGTTGGTTCTTGATGTGTTCGGAGGCCTCGAGACCATCCATCCCCGGCATCTTCCAATCCATGAGCACCAGTTCATAAGGCTGATCCAAATCGGCTTTTTGAATTTCTTCCAGCCCCTCCTCAGCCGAAGCTGCCAGTGTGACTTCAAAGGTAAAAGATTCCAACATATCCTGCAGGATGTTCCTTGAAGTGGCACTGTCATCCACCACCAGAACCTTCATACCTCGCAAGTCCGATGATGGTACGAGACGTTTTTTAACTTTTTCCTTTCCCAGGCCAAAATTGGCTGTAAAGCTGAAGGTCGTGCCCTGGCCAGGTTCACTCTCCACCCAGATCTCCCCGCCCATCATTTCCACCAGCCGTTTGCTGATGGTCAGCCCCAGTCCTGTACCCCCAAATTTTCGGGTTGTGGAAGTGTCCGCCTGGCTGAAAGACTGAAACAATTTACCGATTTGCTCATCTGTCAGTCCGATACCGGTGTCTCTGACGGAGAACTCTAATACCAATCCCGCCTCGTCCCTCTCCAGGAATTCAGTCGAAACCACGATTTCACCGGAATCAGTGAACTTTACCGCATTGTTAGCCAGATTGATCAGCACCTGCCCGAGCCGCAATGGATCTCCCACCAAAAACCGTGGAACTTCGTGCGCGGTGGCAAAGAGGACTTCCAGGTTTTCTTTTTCCTGGGCCTTCACTGTTACCAGATTCGCAAGGTTATCCAGCACGTCGTCCAGATTAAACTCCACGGATTCCATATCCAGCTTGCCGGCTTCGATCTTGGAAAAATCCAAAATGTCGTTGATGATGCCCAGGAGCGAATTGGCTGAAGATTGGATTTTGTTCAAATAATCTTTCTGCTTGAGCGACAGTTCAGTTTTAAGTGCCAGGTGGGACATACCGATAACCGCATTCATCGGGGTGCGGATCTCGTGACTCATATTGGCCAGAAAATCACTCTTGGCCCGGGTGGCTTCTTCGGCCTTTTCCTTAGCGGTTATAATTTCTCTCTCCATGCGCTTACGTTCGGTGGTATCCTTGTTTACAGCCACAAAATGCGTTATTTCGCCATCCTCGTCCATTATGGGTGATATGGATGCACTTTCCCAAAACTCTTCACCGTTTTTCTTTTTATTTTTAAACTCACCCCGCCAAACTCTACCTGAAAGAATCGTATCCCAGAGTTCTTGATAATACTGTTCGGGAAGATTGCCTGACTTTAAAATTCTAGGATTTTGTCCGATGGCCTCATCTACCGAATATCCGGTGACTTCGCTAAATGTTGGGTTTACGTATTCGATAGTTCCGTTTTTATCAGTAACTATCACCGAAGCAGGGCTGTTTTCAGTGGCCTGCGAGAGCTTGCGCAGCTCTGCTGTGCGGGCATCCACCTCCTCTTGGAGGAGAAGGCGTTGACGTTCTGACGCTCTTAGACGCAAGCGTACGAAACTGTAAAAGAGCAAAACACCACTCAGTGCATAGAGCATCCACGCCCACCAACGCTTCCATGGCGGGTGTTGTACGTTGATTTTTAACCGCACTTCCTGTTCAGGACGACTCCATAGGCCGTCATTATTGCTACCACGAACTCGCAGAATGAGATCCCCGCCCGGCAGGCCGGTATAACGTCCTTTACGTTGGGTGCCAGCATCGTACCAGTCACGATCATGACCTTCCAACTTGTACATATAACGGTTTTTACTCGCGATGGTGTAGTTGAGGCCGACATATTCAAACTCAAAAAAGTTATTGCGCCAGTTAAGGTCAATCGAGTCCAGATGTTCTGGAGCCATCCCAGTTTTAAATGGTTTCCCGCCCTGCCTGATAGAGGTGAGATAAATTTGTGGTGGGTTAGGATTATCACGCAGGTCATTCGGATTGAACCGATTGAGGCCATTGAATCCTCCGAACCAGAGTTGTCCGTCGCGGGTTTTACCACGCGCGGTAGGGAAAAAGTCGTGGCTGTGCAGACCGTCCTCGGTGGTATAGACTTTGACAACTTTTTCACTATCGATATCGAATACCACCAGACCTATATTGGTACCCATCCAAAGGCGTCCGTTGCCGTCTTCCAAAATGTTGTGAACGATCTTGGCGTCAAACCCGGAAAATTTATCGAAACGCTTGAATTTACCACTTTGCTTGTCAAAACGGTTCAGGCCTTTATCCGTACTGACCCAGAATTTCCCCCGTGAATCTTCCATCACATCGTACACGGTATTGGACGTTATGCTCTGAGGGTCGTCCAGTGAGTGTTGGTGGTGGGTGAATGTCTCGCTGCGGGTGTCAAATTTTTCAAGTCCACCACCCCAGGTGGCAATCCAAAAAATGTCGGGGTCGTCGCGGTCGCGTATAAAACGAACGGCGGTAACGGCTGCAAAACTATTCGGATCATCGGGGTCGTGACGATAGACTTGTTTCTTGCGTGTCCGAAGGTTGAAGCGATTGAGACTTTGTTCCCAACCTACGGCCCAGATGACATCCGGGTCCTCCCAATCCTCGATCATGGTGTAGAACCACGTATCGTCAGTGATCCGTTCTATGACGTTACCTTTAAAAGGATCAAAATAGACCATGCCGGCGGCGGTTGAAACGATGAAATCACCTTTGTGCGTCTCGAAAAAACCGGCTGGATAGCCGTGGGGCAGGGTTGCAGGGTTATTAGAATCCGGTTTGTGATGGGTGAAGTCATCCGTGTCCGGGTTGTAACGGTCCAATCCCGAACCGAAATGGCCCACCCAGATATGGCCATGGCGATCCTGATACACAGGGATGGCCGCATCACTGGCAAGGCTGCCTTCATCCAGCGGATAGTGGCGATAAAGGGTAAATTGGTTTGATAGTGGGTCGGCCTTATCCACCTTACCGTTGTTGTGCGTAACCCAAAGCGTACCATCACGATCTTCGAATACGCCGTGCACCGTGTCCGTGCTAAGGCTGTAAGGATTGCCGGGTTTTTTCTTATACTGCATGGGTTTGCCTGTATGCGGATCAAAAAGCACCAGGCCAACAGCAGAAGAATCGCTGATCAAGGCAATCTTGCCACTACGAAGTACGGTTAAATCCAAAATGTTCATGTGAGGCAGGCTATCAGGGTCGTCCGGATCGTGTTTGAAATGCCTGAATCGACCGTTGTTGCGGTCGCGGCTAACCAAACCATCTTCACCGGTGGCGAACCATAAATGTCCATCTAGATCCTGGACAATGGCCTGGATGGCATTGCTGGGCAGGGTTTGTGGATCGTTTGGATCATGGTCAAATCGGGTGAATTCTTCGGTATTTGGATCAAAGCGATTAAGGCCATGGTTCTTGGTTGCCACCCAGATAAATCCTTCACCGTCTTCAAACAGACCGAAAATTTCGTTGTCAGACAAAGAGAACTGATTGTCGGGGTCATGTTGAAAATTGTGGAACCGATCTGTTCTGGGATCATAGCGGGACAAGCCGGATTGGGTGCCGAACCACAGATAGCCCTTGCGATCTTGAATAATGGAGCGCGAAGAATGGTTAAAGACGTTTCCAACGAGGGATGACTCGGGTTGATCCGGGTCTCTATAAAATTGGGTGATGGTGTTGGTTTGTTTATTGTAGCGATTTAGACCGTGATTGGTGCCCGCCCAAATATTGCCGTCTCGGTCTTCAAACAGTTGCGTGACAAAATCATTTGAGATGCCGTCAGCCCCTTCTCGGATCATCCACTTGCTGGAGCCGTCAAAGCGTAGCATGCCGTTATAAAATGAGCTGAACCAGAGGAATCCGTCTCGATCTTGAATTATCGAAAAGCCTGGCTGCCCGCCGATATCGAATACATACTCGAATTTCATCTGTGTTGCCGATGTTTTTGCAAAAGAAACAACAGGCAACCCGACTATTATTGCAAGCAGTGCTACTCCAAGCCGACGGTAGTATCGGCTGAAGCGGTGCTCAATTGTAATGAGTAATTTTTTTGGGAAACTGCACGTTTTATCGCAGGATAGTATGCTCATGGATTTCTTCTTTCTTATTCCACCTAATTCTAAAAAGTATTTTATTCATAGTTCCGCATTTGAATGCGCACAGATTAATTTTTTTTTCAGTACATTTCAACTGGCTTTCAGTTCGAGATTTATGCAGACAGGATTATGAAAAAAACAACGAAGTGGATCTTAATCCGTGATAAGGGTTTCACGTTAGCTAAATTTCAATTGAATCAAATACCGTGGTGTTTTTGCCTCACTATTTCCAATCTAAGCTACTTGGAAGGATATCAGATTGCAGATTCCGTACCTGAATCGAATCTTTTGTGTAATGACTATTTCACAATCTATTTGATCCGCCAATATAAATAAAAAGCCTCATATTATATATTGTGTGAGGATTTTATAATCAAAAATTTATAGCTGAATTTAAATAATGTCAGGTATATAGCAGATATCGCCAGCTAAGGTTTGAAGGCTGGTGCTGGTGATATCACAAGCCTCGTTGGAGTAACGAGTGGATGACCTGCCGGGAATCGCAAGGCGAAGCGTGCGATTCTGGTCATGGTCCATCCGCTGATTCGATGACGCAGACCTGCCTGCTAGAATTCCCGAAGGGATTCATGCACTCCCTTATGCATTTCATACCAGTAACTCAAGGAAGCCTCTCTTCTGTCTTTTTGGAAGGCATCGAGCCAGTTCAGCAGTTCCGGATCAGTATTGCCTTCGACCTCCCGTTCCCGTTTCAGAAAGCTATGGACGTAGTCCACATTGCGTTCTGACTCCCAGAAAACCGAGGAGTTGCGGCTGCTGATCCGACTGGCGGTAATCTCGATACTGGTGAGAAATTCCTCCTTCATGTCGACCAGGGCCCCGACAACATCGGGCAACA
>JASJCE010000420.1 GCA_030066155.1 Desulfobacterales bacterium
AAGAGGGATACGCATTCTATTGTTACAAACCGCATGCGATCTGGTTTATGTTTGATGTCGTGATGCTGACGGAACCCAAGTACGATCCGGCCAAGTATATCATGTTTCAGCCCTCCGATACGCCGGACTGGTACGAAAAATCGAAGGTCGCCACCAAGGATGCTCTGAAAGAAGTCCAGATTGCCTGGTCGAACTCCCTGAAAAAGCGATCCCCCGCCATAACCGAATTCCTGGAAAAGTTTGGTCTGACGGCAGACGACGTCAGTAATTTAGCCTACCAGGTATCCAGCGGTCGCGATGCATATGAAGTGGCCAGCGAATGGATTAAAAAGAATCCTAAACGCGTCGATGCATGGCTGGGCTTATAATCTACGTTTGAATGGTTGACAACGCTGCTGCTGGACGAGGGAACCAGCAGTAGCGTTCATGTTTTCAGCAGAAGCGGTTTTATTTCCGGTGCAGGAGCAGCCAATGCCGTCAATTGATGACAAGCAATCGGACGATGCGGTGATCAAAGTTGAGAATGTCTGGAAGATATTCGGCGAAAACGCGGATATCGCCATGCGTTCGATTAGCGAGGAGGGACTTTCAAAAGCCCAGGTGCTGGAGCGCTATGATGCCGTTGTCGGGGTTGCCGATGTAAGCCTTGAAATCAGGACGGCTGAGATTTTCTGTATCATGGGTTTGTCCGGGAGCGGAAAATCCACTCTCGTTCGCCATTTCAACAGGCTTTTAGAGCCCACCGCAGGAAAAATTTTCATTGACGGAACGGATGTAATGGCATTGGACGCCAAAGCGTTGCGGGAGTTCCGAAACACCAAAATCGGAATGGTTTTTCAAAACTTCGCCTTGATGCCGCACCGTTCGGTTTTGGACAATGTGGCCATGCCGCTTGAAATTCGCTCGATAAACAAAAACGACCGGCTGAGCAAGGCGCAGGAGATCCTCAAGATCGTTGAATTGGATACCTGGGGCCATAAATTTGCCCACGAGCTGTCCGGAGGAATGCAGCAGCGGGTCGGCCTGGCACGTGCCCTGGCCGCCAACCCGGAATTTCTGTTGATGGACGAACCGTTCAGTGCGCTGGATCCGCTGATCCGAAGACAGCTCCAGGATGAGTTTCTGAAGCTCTCGGCCGAGATGAAAAAGACGACCATTTTCATCACCCACGACCTGGACGAAGCGGTTCGCATCGGAGACCGCATCGCCATCATGCGGGACGGCCGCATCGACCAGATTGGAACGCCGGAAGATATTGTCATGCATCCGGCCGACGATTATGTGGCGGACTTCGTCGCCGGCATTTCGCGTCTCAAGGTTGTAAAAGCCCATGCCGTTATGCAGCCTGTGGCCAAGTACGTGGCCAGTCACGGAGAGCTGCCGGAAAACACCTCCAAAGTGAATGAGAACGAGTCGCTGAGTACTTTGATCCATTTGGCAATAGATGAGGAGACCCCCATTGTCGTGCAAAGCGATGGCGTTGACATCGGGGTGGTAACCAGGAGCGAAATATTGAAAACGGTAATAGAGGGAACGGAGGTGTCATGACAGACATGCGGCTCGAAGCACCTGCCCCACTGCTCTCTGAAGATGGCGGGGGCGACGCGGCCCAACGACGCGAACAGATCGCGCAGTTCGTAAAAACGAATTCCGGATACTATGCAGATCAGTTTGAAAAAATCGGCAGCCAGGCTCGTTTTGTATGGACCTTCAATGTCTGGGCGGGGCTTATGGGGCCCATTTGGTATTCCGCCCGTGGACTGTGGAACTGGGGTCTGGCGTTTTTGATTATTGAAACCTTCGCTTTTGTACAGATCGTCCGAGGCCTATTCGGCGATCTTGCCGCCGCTGCATGGAAACGCATCGCTCAGATAGAGGGAACCCTGGAGCTGCGCAAGCAACAACTGACCGCCGCGATAGAGAGCAATTCAGACAAAGTGGACGTATACAAACGTACGGTGGAATCGCTCGAGAACGCCATCGGCGGTATTCGCCTTGAGGCCAGGCAGCTGGAAGAATCGGGAATATATATCGCTCTGGGGGGCTTTGCACTTCTGGTTATCGTTAAGATCTGCCAGACGGTGTACGCGAACAAGGCCCTGGAACGCCGGTTCTCCGAGTGGCTGTCCGATTCCAGCATCCCCTCCGGGATGCCGGCCAAAAACATCGTCCTGAGTGTGGTGTTTGTTTGCGTCATCATTGTTGCGACCATTCTGCACTACAGCTTCCCGGGGGCCTATCCCCTGCTCATGGACTTTCCGACCCATGCGGATATACGGCTGACAACCATCAAATGGGTCGAAAACTTTTTTACGTTTGCCGTCACCAGCGGAGAGGCCCTTTTCGATATCATCACCCACGGAATCCGCCTGGTGCTGGACGGGCTCGAACTGGTGTTTGTTCAAACGCCCTGGATCGTGATCGCAAGCTTCATCATCCTTTTGACGGGTCTATCGGCCGGGATCCGCACGGCGATTTACGCAGCCGCGTTTCTCTGCTACATGGGGCTCCTGGGATTTTGGGGGAAAGCCATGACCACTTTGGCCCTGCTCGGAACCGCCGCGTGTCTTTCGATTGTCATCGGCATACCCCTTGGCATGTTTTGTGCCCGGCGTCCGCGCTTTTATGCGTTCATTCAACCGATCATGGATTTCATGCAGACCATGCCGGCCTTTGTGTTCATGATTCCGGTGATCGCCTTTTTTGGAACCGGAAAACCGGCGGCAGTGGTCACGACGATGATCTTCGGCGGTACGCCGGTCGTGCGTTTGACGGTTCTGGGTCTGCGCGGTGTTCCGGAACATGTGCGCGAAGCAGCGATTTCATTTGGTGCCAGCAAGTGGTATTTATTGACCCGTGTTGATTTGCCGCTTGCCAGTCCATCAATCAGGGCCGGGATAAACCAGACGATCATGCTTAGCCTGGCAATGGTTGTTGTCGCGTCACTAATTGGCGCCAAGGGATTGGGTGAGGATGTCCTGGAAGCGCTGCAGTATGCGAATGTCGGTCAAGGAATTCTGGCCGGGTTTTCCATTTTGTTCTGCGCAATGATGCTTGATCGAATTGTGCAGGGCGAACGTAAATAGCTTTACCACTCTAAAAACTGAATAGTTGGTATTAATGGATTCTTTAGTGTTCGTCCACGGCTATTTAGGCGGTGGGGCGCAGTGGTCTGATCAATCAAAGGTTTTTGGACAACACTTTCGGGTTGTCTCCCCCGATCTTCCCGGTTTTGGCGCCAACTGTCATCTGGAAGCCCCTGATCGTATCGAGGATTACGCGATTGCTGTATTGGATGAATTGGCTAGACTCGGTGTGCAACGCTTCCATCTGGTCGGGCACTCAATGGGCGGCATGATTGTCCAGGAAATGAGCAGGCTAGCACCCGACCGCATCCATTATTTAGTCCTATACGGGACCGGGCCTGTCGGAGTTCTGCCCGGTCGATTCGAAACAATTTCCGAGTCCAAAAACAGGGTGGTAACGGAGGGTGTCAAAGCGACAGGGCAACGCATATCCGCTACGTGGTTTATGGAAGGTGCACAGGCAAAATATTATCAGCTGTGTGCGGATCTTGCCGATAAGGTGTCTCTCCAGGCCATGTTGGCAGGGTTATCCGCTATGGAAACCTGGTCTGGAGAAGGGGAACTTCATCGCATTAAATCGCCCACATTAGTTCTTTGGGGAGATGGTGATCGCACGTATAAATGGAGCCAGCCTGAGCAACTGTGGAAGCGCATACCGAATGCCAACCTTGCCGTTGTTCCGGGGTGTGCCCACGCTGTGCATCTGGAGAAGCCAGACCTATTCAATGCCTTGCTGATGGATTTTTTAAGCGTCAAATAACGCAAAAGAGTATCATAGTGTCAAATCTTGATTGATAATAATGATTTAGCAAAAAAGCACCGCAAAATTAATTCACTAATCAAAATTTGACATTTGCGATACCCTAAGGGCGGCCGGGAAGGCGGCGCGGATTCACGAAATCGGTCAGACGGGCGACCGGTTGATGTGGCATATCCGACGCCGCTAGTGCCGCGGCGGGGCCGTGCCCGACCGTTATCGAAGGAGGACCGTATGTCGGCGTCTCCCCATCTTATTGATGAAAACAGCTTAGATCGCCTGGATACGAGATTCAGCACCTACCATGAGCTGATGGCCATCAAGGTGATGGAAATACTGCTGGTGGCCAATTCCTACGATGCCTACATCCTGGAAGAGGACGGCAGCCTGGCCTCGAAGATCATCAACGAGTACCGCGGATTGAACCTGAGCCGTCCTCCCCGTCTGACCCAGGCCGCGGGCGGAGCCGAGGCGCTCACGCTTCTCAAGGACAAGCCCTTCGATCTGGTCATGGTCATGCCGAATCTTAAGGACATGACCCCGGAATCCCTCGGGTCCTCAGTCAAGGCGATCGACCCGACGACGCCGGTAGTCAAGCTGACCCACGGAGAGCATCATGATGCACCGGCCATTGACACCGCCGGTCCCGCAGGTGTCGATCAGAATTATATATGGTCCGGGGACAGCGATCTGCTGCTGGCCCTGGTAAAGAATACGGAAGACCGGCTGAACGTGAAGGCCGATACCCGCAAAGCCGGTGTCCGGGTGTTGATTCTTGTGGAAGACTCCCCACTGTACCGTTCCTTTTTTCTGCCGCTGATTTACAAGGAAGTGGTCCGCCAGACCCAGTCCGTGCTGAGCGACAGCCTGAACGAAGAGCATCGTCTGCTGAAAATGCGCGCCCGGCCGAAGATACTAGTGGCCGACAGCTTCGAACAGGCCAGCGCCATGTATGACAAATTCAAACCCTATGTGTTCGGTGTCATTTCCGACACCCGTTTCCCCAAATGCGGAGTGGTTACAGCCGATGCGGGGGTTCAGCTGCTTCAGTTGATCAAAGAGGACATTCCGCATCTTCCACTGCTGCTGATGAGTTCGGAAACCGAGAACCGGCGGCTTGCCGAGCGTCTGCAGATTCGATTCACCGACAAGAATTCACCCCGTCTGGCAGAAGAATTCCGCAATTTTTTCCTGACATCCCTTGGATTCGGGGATTTCGTGTTCCGGACGCCGGACGGTACGGAATTGGGACGGGCATCGACATTCCGGGAGCTGGAAGACCTGCTGCCGCGTATTCCCGAGGAGCCGATATACTATGAAGCCTGCCGAAACCGGTTTTCCAACTGGTTCATGGCCCGCTCGGAAATCGCCCTGGCCTCGTACATGAGCCGGATTCACGCCTCCGACTTCTCGGATGCCGCCGGCATTCGTGACTTTCTCGTCAAAAGCATCCGTATTTTGAGAAGGAACCGGCAGAAGGGCGTGGTGGTGCAATACAATCCGCAATCCTATGATCCCGAGATCATGGAGTTTGTCAAGATCGGCAACGGATCTCTGGGCGGCAAAGCCCGCGGGCTGGCATTTATGGCCAACCTGCTGCACCGGGAGCCGTCCATTCATGCATCCCATCCCGACTTCAACATCCAGGTGCCCCATACCCTGGCGATCACGACGGATGTCTTCGACGAGTTTATCGAGACCAACGACCTGACGGCTTGCGCCGGTAGCAAGCTCACCGATCCGGAGATTGCCGATCGGTTCCTGGAGGCGCCCCTGCCGGTATCTCTTGTGGCGCAGTTAGAGGCGTTCGTGGAGCAAGCGGTCTACCCTCTATCAGTTCGATCCTCCAGCCTCCTGGAAGACGCGTATTCCCATCCGTATTCCGGACTCTACAAGACGTTTATGATCCCCAACAACCATCCCTTGAAGTCCATGCGCCTGGCGCATCTGGAATCCGCCGTGCGACGGGTGTACGCGTCGGCGTTTTACCGGGGACCGCGGACATTTACCCGCAGCACCGCCCATCAGGTGCGGCGGGACAGCATGGCCGTAATGATTCAGGCGATCGCCGGCCAGACCCATGGCGACTATTTCTACCCGGCTATTTCCGGAGTTGCCCAGTCGTGGAATTACTACCCGATTTCTCCGATGCGGCCGGAGGACGGCATCACCCGGATGGCACTCGGCTTCGGCAAGGCGATGGATGACAACCAGCTGCCGCTGCGCTTTTCGCCCCGGTATCCGTCGGTACTGCCACAGTTCTCCAAGGTTGAAGACATCCTGACCAACGCTCAGACCGGTTTTTATGCCCTGCGTCTGAAGGACTATCCGGACGCGCTGTATTTCGATCGGGGCACCAACCTGCACTGGCGTGATGCCGACACTGCGAAGAACGAATTCCCTGTCCGGGCCCTGTCCAGCCGGTACTTTCCTGAAGAACATCGTCTTCGGGACACTACCGGTGGCGCCGGCCACCCGGTGGTGACCTTTGCACC
>JASJCE010000421.1 GCA_030066155.1 Desulfobacterales bacterium
CTGCTGCATCTGCCGGCTATTGCACATGAATTGGGCATCGAGATCGATGCGGAGTGGTTCGATCGGATCAACCGGGAAATCCCCTATCTGGTCAATGTTCAGCCATCCGGTGAGCACGTCAGTGAAATGGTCTGGTATGCGGGCGGGGTGCCCCGGGTTCAGCTTGAGCTCAGGGATTTGCTTGATCTGGATGTCATGACCGTTACCGGCAAGACGCTCGGATACAATTTAGAGAAAATCGAAAAATCCGGGTTTTTCGAAAGAGGAGAGGGGTATTTGGCCAATTACGGTCTCGCAAGAGAAGACGTTATCCATCCGGTTTCAAAAAGCACCGGCTTCGGCTCGATTGCCGTTTTGAAAGGCAACCTCGCGCCCGAGGGGTCTGTGGTGAAATTTTCGGCAGTTCCACCCGACATGATGCAGCATGAAGGACCGGCTCGGGTATTCAACAGTGAGGAGGAAGCGCTGGACGCCATTCAGGAGGAACGGGTGGCCCCCGGTTCGGTAATCATTTTACGCTATGAAGGGCCGCGAGGTTGCGGCATGCCCGAGATCCTGTCCACCACCGAAGCCCTGGTGACCAATCCGTCGCTGCAGCGTACCGCCATTATCACCGACGGCCGCTTCTCAGGTGCGACACGTGGGCCCTGCATCGGGCACGTATCGCCAGAAGCCGCCGCCGGTGGCCCCATCGCACTGGTGGAAGATGGCGATATCGTGCGAATCGATATACCGGCCAGAAGCCTGGAGATCGTCGGGCAAATAGATCAACAATTTGAACCTGCCCAAATAGCATTGCTTTTGGCGGAGCGGAAAAAAAACTGGACGCCCGCGGTCCGCAAACACACACCGGGAATCCTCAAGCGCTACACACGCCAGGCCGTTTCGGCGATCAAAGGAGCCTATCTGGAATGACGATTGACGATTGAAGATTGACGAATGGTGGAAGTCGCTTCGCTCAATCTTTTTAAAAAGACAGAATTCATTCATTCGATGTTGGAAGTTGGACGTTCGATGTTGGACGTTCATCAGTTTCTCTTTTGATCAAACTGGCCGAATCAGGGCATTGCGGATTTTGGATTGCGGATTGCGGATTGTTGAAGGAAAAGAAAAGGGCAGAGGGTATTGAATTCGAAAGTCGGAATGCGGAAGTGGGAAGGAAAAGCAAAGAGGACAAAAAGATTAGGACTGAGGACTGAGAGAAGAGTGAAGATGAAAAGATAGCACGAGCGCTTCGCTTTAGGAGCGTTGCACTTGAGGAGCGCTTTGCTTGATGAAAACATATTTATGAAGTCGATGTCTGACGGATAGCCTTTTAGGTTTTAAATTGACAGAATACCTTAAATCCGAAATCCGAGATTTAATCCGCCAAAGCGACGGCGGACAAGAATCCAAAATAGAATTGCCCGTAACCCGTAACGCGCAACCCGCAACTCGTAACCCGTAACGCGTGACTCGTAACCCACAAACTGAAACCTGAAATCCGAAACCTGAAACCTCTTTCCATGCCATCATCATCGATCATATCCGCCGGTTCTGTTGAAAGCCCGTTGATCTTGTCAATTGATATCGGCACGACCACAGTGAAGATATTACTGTTCGATCGGCTGGGGCGGGCGGTCGAAAACCTGCATTGGCGCAGCGGTTTTGAGATACAAAGCACTACCGATGGTGCCTCGGAAGTGCATGCCGATGAATTGCTGGATGTTGTCTGCAAAGGAATTGATTCAGTCCTGGCGATGGCCGGATCCCTGGCAGATGAAATCGCTGGGGTTGCGTCGTGTACCTTTGTCGGGAATATACTGGGGGTTGATCGGACCGGGAGTTCATTGACGCCGATCTATACCTATGCCGATACTCGGGCGGAGACCTCTGCCAGGTGGCTGAAAACGGTGTTTGACGAAAAAGAAATTCACCATCGCACCGGCTGTTATCTTCATTCCAGCTATCTGCCCGCCAGGTTTCACTGGCTGGAGCAAACCCGGCCGGAACTCATCCGTCAGACCGAACGCTGGCTGTCCATCGGAGAATACCTGGAGCTCGAGCTTTTCGGCCAAACTTCGGTTAGCTATTCGGTTGCGTCCTGGAGTGGTTTGCTGAATCGCCGTCAACTGGTCTGGGATGAGCACCTGCTCCAGAAACTGCCGATTGATGCATCTCAACTCTCCCCGCTCGTGGACCTTGACTTCCCGAAAAGGGGGCTGCGCCGGACGTATGCATCCCGCTGGCCCCAGCTTGCCCGGCTGCCCTGGTTTCCTGCATCAGGTGATGGTGCGGCAGCGAATGTCGGCAGCGGATGCACCGGACCTTCCCGGGTCGCGTTGACCATGGGAACGACTTCAGCTTTGCGGGCTGTCTTGGATCGGAATATCGGGCAAATACCCGATGGCCTGTGGTGCTATCGCGTCGATCGACAGCGATCATTGCCCGGCGGTGCTTTGAGCGAGGGCGGCAACCTGTTTAGCTGGATGCAACGTAATTTAAATTTGGGGAATCTTGATAATCTGGAGATGAAGTTACAGACGCGGCCACCGAACAGCCATGGATTAACGGTACTTCCTTTTCTATCGGGCGAACGCAGTCCCGGGTGGCAAGGAAGTGCCAGAGCAACCATTCGCGGAATTTCCATGGCTACCACTCCCTTGGATATCCTTCACGCCAGCCTGGAAGCGGTTGCCTATCGTATCGCACTGGTGTTTAAGCGGCTGTCCGTACTGCTGCCGGATAATGTTGAGGTGGTCGCCGGAGGCGGCGCGCTGAGAAGCTCTCCGGCGTGGACCCGGATTATCAGCGAGGTGCTGAATAGGCCGATTTTAATGCCAGACATCCCGGAGACTTCCGCCCGCGGAGCGGCCCTGCTGGCGTTAGAATCTTTGGGTGTTCTCGATAATTTAAACGATATCCCATTCCACACAGAGCGCACCTTTGAACCGGATCCTGAACGCCACGAAATTTATCAACGTGCACTGGAACGTCATGAAGAACTATATCATAAGCTGATCATGTAGCCATAAACTTATCGTCTGAGCGTTTATACCATTTTGCGGAGCTTTTCGAAATCGTTTGATGGAAGCGTATGATAAATCCCAAAAATCAAGCACCAAAAAACAAACAAATTCCAAATTTCAAATCTCAATTTTCAAAACATTGACCAAAGTTGCTCTGGATCGAATACCCGATCTACAGTTTTCGTAGTTCTTGAGCAATGCTGTAAGGGAGAGTTTGTTTAGAATTTAGAATTTGGGTGATTGGGATTTATTTGAGATTTGTTTATTGGTGCTTGTAATTTTCGGAGTTTTACTTATGCAAGGCTTTGTAACATTGAGAGCTACTAAAATACATAAATGACTTGATGGTAAAAACATCTCCCTATCGCTTAACCCTGCTGGTTTGTCTGGCTGAAATTCTCGGATTGGGATCAATTGCTGCCTTCCCGGCTCTCTTGCCAACGTTCCAAACTGAATGGCAGCTCAGCAATACCGCCGCCGGCTGGATCAGCGCATCTTACTATGGCGGTTACATGATTCTGGTTCCGCTACTGACCAGCATCACCGACCGCGTCGACGCCCGTCGAATTATGGGATTGGGCGCGCTTTTCAGTGTTGTGACCGGCATCGGCTATGCTTATCTGGCCAACGGCCTATGGTCGGCCCTGGCACTGCGATTTCTGTCCGGAGCCAGCTTGGCGGCAATCTATATGCCGGGTCTGAAAGTCGTCAGCGATCACACCGAAGGGCAGGGGACCTTGCAGTCGCGGTTTATTTCTTTTTACACGGCCAGTTTCAGTATCGGGGCAAGTTTGTCGTATCTGCTGGCAGGCGAGATCAATGCAATTGCTGGCTGGCGCTGGGCGTTTCTGGCTTCTGCCATCAGTGGTGCTGGCGCCCTAATGCTCATTATCATTTACGTGCCATCGGCTCAGGTCCGTGAAGGGAAATCACAGGCGCTGCTGGCGGATTTCAGAGTGGTCTTCAAATCCAGGGCTGCCATGGGATATATACTGGCCTACGCGGCGCACATGTGGGAATTGTTCTCTCTGCGCTCCTGGATCGTTGCCTTTCTGGCATTCAGCCTACAATTGCAGCCAGCCGGCTCGTGGACCTGGAGTCCAACCCAGCTGGCTTTTATCATTAATTTAATCGGCCTTCCGGCCAGCGTTGGCGGCAACGAACTGTCCCGAATTTTCGGTAGACAGAAGGTCATATCCATCGTAATGATCATATCGGCGGTCCTTGGGGTGATCCTTGGCTTCAGCGCTGCGCTGCCGTATTGGCTGGTAGCCAGCTTGGCAATCCTTTATGGTACCACCATCGTCGGCGATTCGGCATCTCTCACGGCCGGGGTTGTAGCGGCGGCACCGGCAGGCTATCGGGGTACGACCCTGGCGGTACATTCTACCCTCGGCTTCTGCTCGGCTTTTCTTGGCCCCATGACAGTTGGAATTGTTCTGGACCTATTCGGCGGCAACCGTCTGGCCTGGGGCATGGGATTTGTCTGCATGGCGGTCGGGTGCCTATTGGGGCCGGTATTTTTATCCAAGTTGAAATCCGGGAAGAAGTGCCCATCGGAAATTTATAATCGCCGGGTCCTGTAATCTAATCACAAACTTCTGTTATCCCAGAACCCATTTTTTCACTATTCCAACATTCCAATTAGGGCGAAGCCCTTAGCTTGTACGATAACTTCAGTTACAATCTGGGTATCAGCTAAATATTGAAGACTTGTACATGTATTACGCAATCGGAAACTGAGTCTAAAATGATAAGTGGAAAACGTTTTTTTTCACTTCCTTTTACGCAACGTCTCTGAAGGAAGCTCGCCAAATCGTTTCTTATAAACCTGAGAAAACCAGCTGGGGCTGACAAATCCACCATCAGCGGCAATGGCAGAAACCGACGCGTTATAATTTGATTTAAGCAGTTGTTCCCGGGCATGGTGGAGCCGCTGTTCGGTTAAAAATTCCATCGGTGTATAACCACGTGTGCTTCGGAACGCAGAAAAGAGTACATTTCGGCTGCAATCGCAAATCTGAATCAAATCAGAAATGGTTATCGGGTTTTTCAAGTGAGCTCGCATGTACTCTTCGGCTCGGCAGACGACTGCGGGTGCGACAACACTGGAGCGATCCTCGTGAAGCTTATCCATCTTATTATGAGGCAAAGCCAGCATTGCGTTTATCAGCAATTCATCAAAGCTTTTCCGAATGGCCGACACCTTCATCACTGAGTCATTGATAGCCAAATTTAAAACCAAATATTCCATTAGCCCTTTCAGCATAGCTCCCGATCCTTTACATACATTTGCGGTACGATTGAAACTGAGGGAACCTCGATGATGTCTTGCCGTCAATTTTTCAAATTGGTTCCATAAGTCAATCAGGGAAGCACGCAGGTAAAGAATTTCGGATTGGGCAGGGCGTTCTACGTGAATCTGTTTACAAGGTCCTACAACTACAGCCTCATCAAGAGTAACTAAATGCGGTTCATTATCTATTTCAAATGTGATCGGTTTAGCCACAGTGGTGATTAAAATAGCGTGGTCAATGTCCGGGTTTGGTTTTAATATTGTATGGGCTCCAACAGAGGAATAAATTATATTAGTGCGCCCAAAATTAGCAGAATTCAGCTCCAGTTGAAAATTACGTCGATCATCCACCCGATCTATTTGTACATTTGTCAATGAGCGACTTAGGTAATATTCTGCTTCTTCAACTCGCCTTGTTGCAGTTAGCGGAAATTTTGCCAAAGGCTTTATTTTATCCATTCTAATACACTGCCTATTTTTTGGTACTAATCGAACAAACTTGGTACGATTCGTACAGCACATTAAAACTATATCCTTGCCCTCTTATAGATAATTAGGGATTATCTGGCAAGTATCACGTATTTCTAAATAGACGCTACAATTCTTTATCTTTGAGACGCGTTCAATCAACATTTGACGAAAGGATAAGAGATGGGTCAATCCAAAAAAAATAAAAATAACAGCGGATTGGAACTTTCCCGTCGCGATTTCCTACAGACTGCCGGGATGGCCACGCTGGCGATGGGATCGGGCGTCATGTCACTGACCTCGGAGAATGCCCAGGCTAAGCAGTCTGCACCGGAAAAAACAAATCCCGGAGGATCGGTCAAGCCGAAACGATACAACGTCCTGTTCATTCTGACCGACCAGGAACGATACCAGCCCGAGCTGTTGGGCAAGGGCCACTGGCCGGGCCGAGATCGCTTGGCAGAGATGGGCACGACCTTTGAAAATCACCAGGTCTGTTCGATGGTCTGCACACCGTCTCGTTCGGTCATTTACACCGGTCAGCACATCCAGCACACCAAGCTGTT
>JASJCE010000422.1 GCA_030066155.1 Desulfobacterales bacterium
CCGCCTGCGCTTGAATTGCCGTGATTGCCACGGTATTGATGATGTCCGGTATGGTCGCCCCCCGGCTCAGGTCATTGACCGGTTTGTTCAAGCCCTGGAGGACCGGCCCGATGGCAACGGCATTGGCCGACCGCTGCACGGCTTTGTAAAGATTGTTCCCGGTATTCAGATCGGGGAATATGAAAACCGTCGCGTGACCGGCAACTTCACTTTTTGGCAACTTAGTTCTGGCGACGCTGGCGTCGACCGCGGCGTCGTACTGGATGGGGCCTTCGATTTTCAATTCCGGCCGCCGCTCGCGGACGAGCCGGGTGGCTTCACGCACTTTGTCTACATCGGCGCCCTTGCCGGATTCTCCGGTAGAATAGGAGCACATGGCAATACGCGGCTCGATGCCGTAGATCACGGCAGTCTCTGCCGAGCTGATAGCGATATCGGCCAACTGTTCGGCGTTCGGATCGGGATTGACGGCACAGTCGCCGTATACCAGGACCCGGTCCGTCAGGCACATCAAAAAGACACTGGATACAATGGAAAAACCGGGACGGGTGCGGATGATTTGAAGAGCCGGGCGAATCGTATCCCCGGTGGTGTGGACCGTTCCGGACACCATCCCGGCCGCGGCGCCTTGATTTACCATCATGGTACCGAAATAGCTGACATCCGACATTGTATCCCAGGCCATTTCCGGAGATATACCCTTGTTTTTGCGGAGATCATAATAGGCCTCGGCGTAGGCATCGACCAGACGCGACTCCAGCGGATCGATGATGTTGACGCCCTCCAGATTGAGCCCGAGGGTTTTTATTTTCTGTTGAATATCTTCAGTGGGCCCCAAAAGGGTGATGTCAGCTACCTGGCGCCGCAACAGAATTTCACCCGCCCGCAGGACTCGCTCCTCCTGTCCCTCGGGCAATACAATGTGCTGGCGATTGGAAGCGGCCCGTTCGATCAATTTGTATTCGAACATAATCGGAGTTACCCGCCTTGAATGGGCAACGGCAATTCGATCCTCGATCTCCCGGATATTAACGTGGGATTCAAAGAGTCCCAGAGCCGTGGCGATCTTGCGGTCATTTTGGGCGGTAAGCGCGGCTCTGACCGAGCTCGCCTCCAGAGCTGTCCTGTAGGTGTCGGATTCAGCGCTGATGATGGGCAGCGGCGAGACTTTTTCAGAACCTTCGATCAGACGTTGGACCTGGGGAGCAATTGTCATACCCCCGGTCAGCAAGAGACCGGAAATGTTTGGATAGGCTTCAGAGGCCACGGCTGCCAGGCTTCCCAGAATTACGTCGGAACGATCACCCGGCGTAATGACCAGGGTGCCTTCGGTAATGCGATCCAGGAAATGGGGCAGATTCATGGCGGCGATTTTGACGTCCAGAACCTCCCGGTTCAGTCGGCCCGGGTCGCCTTGAAGAATTTGACACCCTAAATGGGTGGCGACGTCTCCGATGGTTGGATTCCCAAGCAGCCGCTCCTCGGGGATGACGTATACCGGTATAGCGTCGGAGGATTGAGCTTTAAAGCTGTCTGCTACTGATCTTGAAAGCGACGGTGCCACACGATTGGCAAGCAGGGCGAGGGTTGTGCATCCGTGGCTGTCGAAAGATTCCCGGGCCAATCGTATATCGTCATTGATTTCCCTTGCCGACTTGCCGCGGCCGTTAACTATTCCGAGAACGGGACAGCCCAGATTATTGGCGACATCGGCATTGAAATCAAATTCGAATGCCGACGACACACCGGTAAAATCGGTACCTTCACACAGAATAAAATCACATTGGCTTTCCATACGTTTATATTTGCCGAGGATAGTTTTTAAAAGGGTATCGTATTGACCGGTCGATTTCAGATTCTGGGCCTCCGTGTGCCTGTAAGCGTACATGTCATCGTATGGAAACTTCAGATTATACCGGTTTTGGATGAGATCGATATTATTGTCCCGCTCCACATCCGGAATAATCGGGCGGAAGAAGCCGACTTTTCTCAGACGTCTTGACAATAATTCCATGATTCCCAGGGCCACTACCGATTTTCCGGCCCGTGGTTCCATGGTGGCAATGTAAAGATTCTTGGACATTTCGGTAGCCCCTTCCCCGGCTCGATGGTGGAAGTGAAGTAGACGAATACCGGAAGATTAAACCCAACCCGGCTGAGCCGGAAATGAATATTGATTATTGAATATTGAATATTTGAGGCATTCTATCGATCTTAACTCACCTCTGCTATCAATGCTCAAATCCTACGCAAACATGATTTGATATCGATATACAGGTACTAAAGCGGTCTGTCTGTTGAAGAACAAGACGCGCCGGACCCGGCGGGCGCGAACCAACTCCGAGATCCTGCCTATCGATAGATGTTCCGTTACTCCCTTCATAAGCCACCCCGCCTTGCGGGATGAGAATTGAAAAGGTTCTACCGTTATCGGGTGATCTCAGTACATCGCTCTAAACTTGAGCTCAGCCGGCTGGCTTATAAAGGGATGGCGGTTTAATCAAGAAAAAGAGCCGGTTGAAAAAATTTACGCTTGAGATTCGCTTTTCTTCTGATATGGTCCGACTACATAGGAACATTCTTCTGAATTTGCAAGTAAAACGGATTCAGGAACAAGCCGTGCTCAATCGGCAATCCCACATCAATCCCATCGTGTCAAGCAAAATGCGTTTAATTAACAATTCGCCTCTTGCTTTTTTTAATGGGGATATGTATATTCACTTGCTAATTGTTTAGCCTAAACAAGGATTGTTTATCCTAATTTAGTGCACAGACATTGAAATATTCAGTAACGACTTCTGCCAGATGGGCAAGGGCTTTTAACATTTAGATGGTATGTCGATTTTTGCTCTTCCAGCAGGTCTTCCATCTCTATAATTGTTAGGCTAAAATTTATTCCTCAAAATTAAATTTCTATGGAATCCGTATTGCCATCGAATCCGTGATTCGAGAAAGGGAGTATTACCAATGGCAGACAATTCTACGGTTGAAACTTCCCCCGAAAGCGCCGCAATCGGCCCCAAAAAGAGAGGATTGTTTTCTTTTTTTGACCTATTCGGCGGAAGTGCGCTAAGGCTGAACAACGATCTGGGGGCTATCGCGGTATTCTTCTTTCGATCCTTCTTCATGATCTTTCGGGTCAAAGCAATTCCGGATATTATCCAGCAAATCTATTTCATTGGTGCCAAATCGGCCCAGATCGTCATGCTGGTAGGCTTTTTTACCGGGATGGTACTGGGTCTTCAATTGTATTTTGTTCTGGTTAAGTTTGGCTCGGTCGGGGTTCTGGGCACGGCTATCGCCCTAACCTTGATCCGGGAAATGGGACCGGTTCTGTCCGCGATCATGATTACGGCCCGGGCCGGCTCGGCCATGACGGCCGAAATCGGCATCCAGCGAATCTCGGAGCAGATTGATGCGCTATCCACGATGCGCATCGATCCGCTGGGCTATTTGATCAGCCCTCGCATCGCCGCTGCCATCATCAGTTTCCCGATCTTAACCGCTTTTTTTGACCTGATCGGTATTCTGGGCGCCTGGGTCAGCGGCTGTCTGCTGCTGGGCGTGAATTCAGGAACCTACTTTTATCGGGTCGTATCGAGTACCCAGTGGGATGATCTTGAGGGTGGCTTTATCAAGTCGATCGTATTCGGCCTGCTGGTTGTCACCATCTGCTGCTTTCAGGGTTTTTTTACACACATGCGCACTGACAGCTTCGGCGCCAAGAGTGTCAGCCTGTCGACCACATCGGCAGTTGTCATATCGTGTGTCATGATCCTGATTTCAGATTATGTTGTAACGTCGTTTATTGTTTAGGAGCCGACATGGATGAAAAAAGAGAACCCATAATTGAGTTTAAAGGCGTCAGTAAAACCTTTGGCACCCGCAACATATTGAATAAGATTGATTTTCATATTTATGAAGGCGAGGTGACGACCCTTATCGGACTTTCCGGTACGGGTAAGAGTGTGACCCTCAAACATATCATCGGGATGCTCAAACCGGATGAGGGGCAGATCCTGTATCGCGGAAAACCTATCGATCAAATGAGTAAAAAGGAATGGAATGATTACATCGGCCAGATCAGCTACATGTTTCAAAATAACGCCCTGTTCGATTCGATGACGGTCTATGAAAATGTAGCCATGCCGCTGAAATACGCCACCAAGATCGGCAAACAGAAAATACATGAGAAAGTCATGGCCCGCATCGAGCAAACCGAATTGACGGAAGTGTTCGATAAATACCCATCCGAGATTTCAGGCGGTATGCAGAAACGAACCGCCCTGGCACGGGCGCTGGTAACCGATCCGAATATCGTACTGTTTGATGAGCCGACCACCGGCCAGGATCCGATCCGCAAAAATGCCATCTTGAGCATGGTGGCCGAATATCAGAAGCGCTTTAAGTTCACTGCACTGATGATCAGCCATGAAATCCCGGATGTGTACTTCATCTCCAACCGGATCCTGGCCCTGTATGATCGCAAAATTGTCTTTCAGGGCGACCCGGAAGATTTCGAAGCTCTCGATCATCCCTTCCGTCAGGAATTGATCAGCAGCCTGGAGAGCCTGGGAGAAGAGCTGACCGGCCTGTACTCCAAACGGCATTTCAAAGTCCGCTATCAAACCGACTTGAGCCAAAGACAGCCGGATGCTACTTATGCGGCGGCCGTTTTTACGCTGGATAGCATCGATGCGATCAGTGAACACCTGGGCCATGATGCCACCCAGCAGATTATTCGCTCACTGGGATCTTACATCAACAAGCATTTCGGCGCGGTGGGTGGATTTTCGTCGCGCCAGACCATCAATGAATATGCCACGGTGCTGCCCTACTCGGATCTTGACGAAGCCAACCGTATCATGGAGGATTTTACCAAGGACTTTCAGGCCCACGGCATACGTGGAATTGAGATGCAGCGCGGGGAGGATGAGTCGAAGGAAGATTGCATCGAATTTTCGGTGTTGGCCGGCCTGGCTCAGGGTAAGCCCCAAATTGAAATCGAATCGGTCATGGAATTTGCAAGGTTTAACCAGAAAGAAATAGCACAATTCAAGTGTGAAATTGGAGGAACAGTACAATGAAAAAGTTTTCAAATGAAACTGTGGTCGGCATTTTTGTTGTCATCGGCCTTTTTGCCATTGGATACATGACCGTCAAACTTGGCAATGTCGGATTTTTCGGTGAAAATAGCTATTCACTATATGCCAATTTCAACACAGTGACCGGCCTGAGGGAAGGCAACCCGGTCAATATGCTCGGTCTGGAAATCGGCCGGGTCGAAAAATTTACCATGGATCAGGAGAACCAGGTGGTCAAGGTGACATTTAAGATCAACAAGGGCATCGAAATTTACGATGATGCCATCGCTTCCATTAAAACCGAGGGATTGATCGGTGACAAATTTGTGGCCATGGATCCCGGCGGCGGGGGTGATCTCCTGGCCGACGGTGACATTATTACCGATACCAATTCACCCACCGATATCATGGACCTGATCAGCAAGTATGCATTCGGCGATGTGGGTAGCGGAGAAGAAGAAGAGGAAGAATAAAGACGAATGCGGAAGTGGGATTGCGGAAGTCGGAATTTTTTATTTTGAATTGAAAAAGCATAGAGCAGAGGGCAGAGAGCAAAGGGCTCATAGCTGATAGGCCATAGCGGATAGAGTTAATTACGTTGATTAGGTAAATTGGGTTAATTAGGTGAACGGGGTTGAATGAGTTAAAAGGTCAGAATTGTTAATGATCCATTCAACTTAATCAACCAATCAACTCAGTCAACTAATCAAATAGCTGTACGATCTCAACAAACTTATCGATCTAAACCAACTCAACCGAAAAGTACATCCCGCTGGGAGGATAATATGCATAAACGACATACCGGGATTTTACTGGTTCTGGCCGTTTTGCTGGTGACGCCGCTAGCGGCGGATGCGGCCACGCCGAAAGAAACCGTCGAAACTGGTGTTAACAAGGTCATTGCCACTTTAGGTGATTCGGCCTTCAAGGCAAAATCCAAAGATGATCAAATTGCCGAAATTGGTAAGGAGATCGATACGATTTTTGATTTTGAGGAGCTGTCCAAAAGAACCCTGGGACGGGAATGGCGTAAAATGAAACCCGAGCAGCGGGAAGAATTCGTCCGCTTGTTCAGGGAGCTTTTACAGGGCGTGTACGCCGACAGACTGCTGGCCTACTCGGATCAGAAGGTTCTCTTCGAGAAGGAAATCATGCTCAAAAAGGGTAGAGCTGAAGTTCAAAGCTATCTGCAGACGTCTGACGGCACCAAAATACCGCTTTTCTATCGGCTTACCAACAAGAGTGGCAGCTGGAAAGTCTACGATGTCATTATCGAAGGCGTCAGCATGGTAAAAAATTACCGCACCCAGTTCAGACAGATCCTCGCCAAGGATTCTCC
>JASJCE010000423.1 GCA_030066155.1 Desulfobacterales bacterium
CTCACGCGGCGTTGCTGCGTCAGGGTTTCCCCCATTGCGCAAAATTCCTCACTGCTGCCTCCCGTAGGAGTCTGGACCGTGTGTCAGTTCCAGTGTGGCTGATCATCCTCTCAGACCAGCTAACCATCGCGGCCTTGGTAGGCCATTACCCTACCAACAAGCTAATGGTACGCGGGCTCATCCTCAATCAGTAGCTTACATGTAGAGGCCACCTTTGATCTCAGAAACCGGAGTTTCAGAGATGTTATCCGGTATTAGCATCGCTTTCGCAATGTTATCCCCAATTCAAGGGTAGATTACCCACGCGTTACTCACCCGTGCGCCACTTTACTAACTTCAGCAAGCTGAAGTGTTCTCGTGCGACTTGCATGTGTTAAGCACGCCGCCAGCGTTCATTCTGAGCCAGGATCAAACTCTCCAATTGAATTGTCGAATGCTGTATGGATAACAGCATCTTTTTTCGGACCCGATTCATCCGAATCCACTATTTAGTTTTCAAAGATCAAATGTCCGCCACGAACGGCATGACGGATTGCGCTATGCACGACACTGACGTGTCTCCGCAAAAACAGCGCTTTAAATATACTGACTTCTCAGTGTTTGTCAACCTTTTTTAACTTCAGGAAGGAAAGTTTTTAGCAGTTCTTCCAAAGTCTGTGAGGTAGGCACAAAACGTAATTATTATACGGATTTTAAAATCGTGTCAAGCAATTAATTACTTTTTTTTTCAACGTGAATTAAATCGCCTGGGTGGCCGAGCGATAACCATTATTTCCAAGTCATCATCAGCGCGAGGAAACTACACCCAGTAGAGATGTTTGTCAACACCAATTTTGTAATTTTGAAATTAATTTTAAGCCTTTAACTTAATTCTGTGAAATCGCTTTTTCCCCGAACGCAGAGTGATCGTATGGTCATCGTCCAGATCCTGATCACTGATGATTTGATCGAATACCTCTATTCGGCGCCCGTTCACATAGGCCCCACCCTGATCGATGAGCCGGCGGGCAGCACCGCCCGATTTTGCCAGGCCGGCGGTCTGAAACAGTTTGAAGGCCGGTATGCCCGCCTTCAATGCCGCCTTTTCAAGGAGAGTCTGCGGCACGCTAACATCATCCTGCGCGGCCTCACCCCGGGGTATCGTACTCGAGGGTAATATGTGCTGCGGGACTTCACGCTCCCCAAACATGCTCGCAGCCCCCTGATACGCTTTGACAGCTGCCTGATGGCCATGAGCCAGCAGGGTGGCCTCGAATGCCAGAACCGCTTTGGCGCTGTTAAGATCGGCGCCTTCCAGCGTGTCTATCTGGCCAATTTCCGCCATAGGCAAGAAGGTAAACAGAGCCAGAAAACGGCCGACATCCCCGTCGTCAGTGTTGACCCAGAACTGATAATAATCATAGGGCGGTGTGCGCTCAGCATCCAGCCAGACAGCGCCCTTGTGGGTTTTGCCCATTTTTTCGCCGCTGCTGGTCGTAATTAAGGGAAACGTCACACCAAAGGCGGTTTTCTGGAGCACTCGGCGGATAAGATCAACACCGGCGACAATATTGCCCCATTGGTCACTGCCACCCATTTGCAGCCGGCAATCCTGGCGACGGCACAGTTCCAGAAAGTCATAGGCCTGCAAAACCATGTAGTTAAATTCGATAAACGTCAGTCCCTCTTCCGAATCCAGGCGAATTTTGTAGCTTTCGGCCTTGATCATGCGGTTTACGGAAAAAAAACGACCATAGTCTCTCAGAAAAGGGATATACTCGAGCTGGGTCAACCAGTCGGCATTATTCAGCAGCATTGCCCGGTTATCACTGAAATCAAGGAAATGAGAGAGCTGATTCTTGATGCCCTGCGCATTTTCAGCCAGGTTTTCAAGGGTCAGCATCTTGCGCATTTCGGTCTTACCGCTGGGATCGCCAACCATGCCCGTTCCGCCGCCAACCAGCGCAATCGGCCGGTGTCCCTCGCGCTGCATGTGGGCCAGCGACATGATCGGAATCAGACTCCCGACATGCAGGCTCGAGGCCGTCGGATCAAAACCGATATAGCAGGTAATGGACTCCTGCTCGACGTATTCATTCAATTCCCGATCATGGGTCGTTTGATCGATAAAGCCACGCTCTTTGAGAGTATCGATGACGTTGGACATATAAATTTCACCTTAGTATTTATAACGGGTGCCGGTTAATGACGACCGATAGTCATATATGAAGATTCCTGAAATTGCCTAAAATGCACTAAAATGCCTAAAATTGTGGAATCGCTTCACTCTACCTAATTTTAATAATAGTTAGGCATAGCGAAATGGCACCAATTTCCTCTACTCTCTGCACTATGCCCTATGCCCTATGCGATCACTTATTGCCTTATACATTCCACGCGACTGATCCCGTATCGAGCATCCAGAATCCAGCATCAAGTAACCTGAAACCTGAACACTGAACACTGAAACCTCCCTTTATCCTGAAACCCGAAACCTGAAACCTATTTATTGGCGTACTCCACCGCGCGGGTTTCGCGGATCACGGTCACCTTGATTTGACCCGGAAAAGTTAAGGACTCTTCTATTTTCTTGACCACATCCCGGCTAAGCAAGATGGCATCTTCATCGGTAATTTTCTTGCTTTCGACAATCACCCGCAGCTCGCGACCGGCCTGGATGGCATACGTATTGGAGACACCTTTAAAGGAATTTGCAATATTTTCAAGATCCTCCAGGCGCTTGATATAATTTTCGAGCAACTCCTTGCGGGCACCGGGCCGGGCTCCGGAAAGACCGTCAGCAGCCTGCACCAGCAGAGCGTAGACCGAGCTCGGCGTTACATCCTCGTGATGGGAGGAGATCGCATGCACGACCTTTGGGGATTCTCCAAATTTCTTGGCCAATCTCGAACCAATCACGGCATGGGGCCCCTCAACTTCATGGTCAACGGCCTTCCCGATGTCATGCAACAATCCCATGCGCCGGGCCATTTTCACGTTCAGCCCCAGCTCCGAAGCCATCACACCCGACAGAAAGCCGACTTCGACCGAGTGCTGCAGTACATTCTGGGCATAACTGGTTCTAAATTTCAGACGGCCGACATACTTGATCAATTCAGAATGAATTCCGTGAACACCCAGATCAAAGGCAGCCTGCTCACCGGCTTCTTTAATGGTCGTGTCAACCTCCTGTCCGACTTTCTTGACAACATCCTCGATTCGGGCCGGATGAATTCTGCCATCGGAAATCAATCGCATTAGAGACAATCGGGCGACCTCACGCCGCACCGGGTTGAAGCCGGACAGGATAACGGCTTCTGGAGTGTCATCAATAATCAGATCAATTCCGGTGGCGGCTTCGAGTGCGCGAATATTGCGGCCTTCGCGGCCGATAATACGTCCTTTCATTTCATCACTCGGCAGTTGAACCACCGATACCGTACGTTCGGCCACAAAATCTCCGGCATATCTCTGAATTGCAGTGGCAAGAATTTTCTTTGCTTTTTTGTCAGCCTGTTCTCTGGTTTCGTTTTCGATACGTTTGATGAATTTAGCACCCTCGTAACGCGCCTCATTTTCCATTGCGCGGATCAGGAGTTCTTTGGCCTGATCGGCCGTCAACCCGGAAATTTTCTCGAGTTGCCTTTTCTGCTCCTCCAGCAGTTCGCTGCATTCCAGCTCCTTGCGCTCGAGTTTGCCCTCTCTTTTGGTCAGGTGCCGTTCCTTGCGTCCCAGTTCGCGATCGCGACGTTCAATTTGCTCTATTTTGCGGTCATTATTCTCTTCCTTTTTCATCAGGCGGGATTCTCTTTTTTTCAGCTCCGCCCGGGTTTCTTTGGTTTCTGCATCAAATTCGCTTTTGAGTTTGAAGAGTTTGTCTTTGACCTCCAAATCAGCTTCTTTGATCAGCGTTTCCGCCTTTTTCTGGGATTCTTCCACGAAACGGGCAGCTTCCCCCTCCGCCGCCTTGACCTTCTGGGATGCAATTTTGCTCTTCAACCAGTAGGCAATCAGCATACCGACCAGAAAGCTGCCGATGCCGATTAGTATATTATATTCATTCATTATGTATCTCCCCGGTTAATTTAACCTGAAGTACGCATGGATCACCAATCACTTAGATCATTTAAAACGAAGTAATCGGGGATGAGAAATTTACTGGCGGATGCGGATGAGAAAAAAACCGATGTAGCCTGAATTTCGATGGATTAGGGGAAGGGGGAACCCCCGCCAAATGCCGTGTTGTCAGGTCTTTGAACCTATGGTTCAAAGTGGGCACCATTTAGCTTCTTTAGGCTTTTCCGCAGTTGTCAGAACATGCACACCGAAACCAGGGAAGGCTCCCGTTTTCAAAGCTGTTGGGTCAAAGAATATCTTCCAATCACGAACATGGCAGGGGTAACAGTTTCAGCTGTTATTCGCCTACCTTCACCTATGAAATAACGCCATCACCTCTATTGAGGGAATCGAATAGATACGGCCGGCATAGGTGGTTAAGAAGGTATTCGAAGTATTTAACGGATCACATGTATCCGATTTTATTCCATAAATTTGAGGTTACCATATTACTGCACGCTGTCATCCAATGTATGAATCAGGTTCGCGGTTCGGTCCGACACGTCATGCAACAATTTGGAATGATTCCTTTTCAATTCCACATGGTCATTGGCTATGTTCAGGGCAGCTAACATTAAAATCGTTAGTTTCGACATATTTGATGAATTGTTGGATTGCTGACCTTCGATTCGGTTTACCTCTTTTACCACGAGATCAGCAACCTCCTTTGCCTTGGTAACTTCCGAGTTGGCTTTAAACGTATGTTTTTGTCCAAATAGCTCTATGGTGACGATTTCTTCCAATGCTTATAGAAGTCCACCTTTCTAATACCTATACCATGCCGGCCTCAGACGCTATTCGCCAGCTACTTCATCTAGCTTGGCCAGCAAACCATCGATTTTTGATCGGATCAAGGCTTTTTCCTCAGCGTAACTTGTTTCCGCCTCAACCTTACCTTGAATCTCCTCCTCTAAGCGTTTTATTTTATTTTGAAGTTCGAAATTTGTTGCCTCCAGGGCATTGCATTTATCTACAAGTCTTTCGACTTTTTGCTCGATTTGATCAAATTGATCCAGAATGAAGGCATTATCCAAAATAGTCCCCCCGGTTCAAAGTAAGATCAATATAATCTGTAATATATCAAAAAGTCAAGAGATATTCCGCTGGCGGGTTTGCATGACGGCATCAACGGCTTGCAAGTCCTGACAGGTGTTGATGCCCAATATTTGCTGATAATTGGTCCCGGTCATGACACCCATATTCCGCTTCTGCCGGTGACCGATGGAAATAATATCTGTCAGGTAAAGTTCACCTTGAGTGTTGTCTGGTTTGATATCCGGCAGTGCCCGGGTTAAAAAGGCTTTATTGATGCAGTAGATGCCTGAATTTATCAATTTTATTTTTTTCTGTGACGCCGTTGCATCCGATTCTTCAATAATGGCATACAGCTGTTTGCGGCCATCAATTAAAACTCGCCCATAACCAAAGGGATTGTCCATTTCAACAGCCAACAGCGACACCTCCCGATCGGCAGACAGGTGCTCCTCCACCAGTGCGTTTATGGTATCCGCTTGAATCAGCGGCACATCGCCGCATAGAATGATAACATGATCACAGCGCTCTGGTATTTGCGGCAGGGCACACAGAACCGCATGAGCGGTTCCAAGTTGCTGCTCCTGATAGGCAAATAAAATATCTGCAGATTCGGAAACAACCGACCGAACCGTATCGGCCTGGTTTCCGATCACCACAATGATATTGTCGCCGGCGACTTTTCTTGCAGTTTCAACCACATACAGTATCATCGGTTTGCCCTGAATCTCGTGCAGAACTTTGGCCTTGTTCGATTTCATGCGGGTGCCCATTCCAGCAGCCAGTATTATGACCGCAACGTTTTTCCTCATAAAAACCTCAAAAAAATCTACAAATTGAGAACATCTTATAATTAATCACAAAATTTCAATCAACAAATCCCAAATTACAAATAAATTCCAATGACCGAAATTCTAAAATTCCAAACCTTTTTTGGTAATTGGATATTGAAATTTGAGATTTATTTGGAATTTGGTGCTTGAGATTTGTATTTTTTGAACAATAACAGTTAGTTTACCGTTTTCTAGTCGGCCAGATATTGTGTTCGTAATTTGCCGCATCTACCTATAGCAAAAGGGTAAACCCCAAAGGAGGTTTACCCTTTTATTATACGATATTCCTGGCGTATGTAAATGCCGGAACGGTAACCCACACGGCATTAAAGTTAAATGCTAAGGCAGGCCGCCGGCTAATTTTATTCGATTCAGTGCTCTTTCGAGGGCCAACTTTGCCCGCATAAAATCAATATCTTCTTTGGAGCGATCTTCCAGACGCTTTTCAGCCCG
>JASJCE010000424.1 GCA_030066155.1 Desulfobacterales bacterium
AAACGACTCGAACTCGAGCACCGCATAACCGAATATCTGGATTCCGACATCATGCTGCCGGCGGTTGGACAGGGCGCATTATGCATCGAAACCCGTCAGAACGATCGGACGATAGCGCCCATGATGCAGGATCTGGATGATATCCGCACCCGGGCCGTTGTTCTGGGTGAGCGGGCCTTTTTAAACCGGCTGGGGGGCAGTTGCCAGGTGCCGATTGCCGGTTACGGTGAAATTCATGACGATATTTTCAAATTAACGGGATTGGTGGCCGAAATAGATGGCTCCCGTATTTTCAGAACAGATCTGAACGGCTCTGTGGATGCCTCGGAATCTGTCGGTATTCGCCTGGCAGAGGAGCTTTTGGCCAGGGGGGCGGATAGGGTATTGCAAAAATTACAATCAGCGGAGTCTGCAAATGAATAGGGCTAAAGTTTATCTGGTCGGCGCCGGGCCCGGTGATCCGGGTTTGATCACCGTAAAAGGCAAGGCCTGCATTGAAGCAGCTGATGTGATCATTTACGACTACCTGGCGGCACCGGCCCTGTTAAATTACGCCCGCGAAACGGCCGAGATCATTTATGTCGGCAAGCAGGCTGGAGATCATACCCTGTCCCAGGATGAAATCAATGCCCTCATCGTCGATAAATATAAATCCAATGCTACGGTCTGCCGTTTGAAAGGCGGCGACCCGTTCATTTTCGGGCGGGGTGGAGAAGAAGCCGAAGTACTTGTGGCCCAAGGCATCCCTTTCGAAGTGGTGCCGGGAGTGACCTCGGCGGTGGCCGCTGCAGCCTACGCCGGCATTCCCCTGACCCACCGTAAACTGGCGGCAACCCTCGCCTTTGTCACCGGCCACGAAGACCCCCATAAGGAGCAATCGGACATTGACTGGGAATCCCTGAGCCGGGGTATCGGCACCCTGGTTTTCTTCATGGGTGTTAAGAATCTACCCGACATAACGCAGAAGCTGATCGCCAACGGCAAAGCACCGAATACACCGGTGGCCTTGATCCGTTGGGGTACCACCCCCGGTCAGCAAACCGTGACCGGGACCCTGGCCAACATTGCCGAACGGGTCAAGCAGGCCGGGCTGAAAGCGCCGGCAATTATCGTTGTGGGTGAGGTCGTTCGGTTGAGAGAAAGTCTGAAGTGGTTCGAATCCAGGCCACTGCTGGGCAAACGCATCGTGGTAACCCGTGCCCGGGAGCAGGCCAGTGATCTGGTCAGGCGATTGGCGGATCTCGGAGCGGAATGCCTGCAGTATCCGACCATCCGGGTGGTGCCTGTCGACGATACTGCCCATCTGGATCAGGCCATCGACAGTCTGAACAAATATGACTGGATCGTATTCACCAGCGTCAACGGCGTGAAATATTTCTTTGAGCGCCTCTTTGAAACCGGCCGGGATGTACGCGCCCTGAATGACCTGAAAACCGCTGCCATCGGACCCGTTACAGCGGCAAAACTGCTGACCTTCGGACTCAGAAGTGACATCGTACCCGAAAACTACCGGGCCGAAGCGGTGGTCGACGCCTTTCGCAAAGAAAAGTTGAACGGGAAACAGGTCCTGCTGCCCCGCGCGGCGGAGGCCCGTCCGGTGTTGCCGGTGGAGCTCCGGAGCATGGGCGCTGAAGTTGACGAAATCACTGCCTACCGGACCAAAAACGTTGTCGACAACGCCGAACAACTGATCAAGGAACTCTCCGAGAAACGCATTGATCTGGTAACCTTTACCAGCTCCTCGACTGTCAAAAACTTCAAAAGTCTGCTGCCGCCGGAAACGTTTGAAAAATTGATCGACGGCCTGACTGTCGCCAGCATTGGTCCCATAACCACCGATACGGCCCTTGAACTGGGGTTCGAGGTCGACATTACCGCCCAGACCTACACCATACCCGGATTGTGCGATGCCATAACCCGGCACTTTACGGGATAACTCCAGGGCCACGTCATTTAAACAGTTTATTGCTTGGAATCAATAGACTTACTTACTTATCAAAATCATGAAAATTCCAAGCACCAAAAAACAAATCTCAAATAAATACCAATGACCGAAATTCAAAATTCAAAACAAGATTAACAAAGCGAAAACTCCGATAAGTGATGGTAAGGTTTTGATCATTGGAATTTGTAATTTTGATATTATTTGTAATTTGATTATTGTAATTTGGGATTTTAATGACGTATCCAGCAAGACAAATCGCTTCTATCCAAATCGGTTAGAGTAGACTTTGAGGTTTCCCTGGAGATAAATCCCTTCGATATTGCAATTTCTGACCGTTCTGATATACGATTAAACGCTTTAACAGCACTTCGAGTTTAACCGAATTGCCGGGCTATCGTAAACCGGGTCTCAACACGCTTTGATCATGGTCGAGATCCTTTAATCCGAACGACCGGGGCCGATGTCGGATCCCACTTCAGGATGGTTAGATGAACGATTTTCTGAATACATTGCCGCAACTGGCCGACAGAATTAAAGCCCTACAGGATATCATCATTACCAATATCGTTTTAATCGGCCAGACGCCGGCGCCCACTTTCAAAGAAAAGCGTCGCAGCACGATTTTCATGGAGCGTCTGGCTGAATTCGGGGTCGATGAAGTCACGACCGATGGTTACCGCAATCCGATCGGTATCATTCGGGGCACCGCCTCCGACAAACCGCCCATATTTGCCGTAGCTCACCTGGATACCTTTTATGAACGGGATATTGTCCACAATTACACCATTACCGACAGCCGGATTACCGGCCCCGGCATACTGGACAATTCACTGGGAGTCGGTGTCCTGGTCTCCCTGCCGATTCTGTTTCAAAAGTTGAATTTGAAATTTGAATCGGATATCGTCCTGGCCGGCACTATTCAATCCATCGGCAAAGGAAACCTGAGGGGTGTGCGGCACCTGCTGAAAACCTGGCCGACGCCGATTCGAGCCGGTGTCTGTCTGGAAGGCGTGGAACTGGGCCGGCTCAATTATTCCTCGAACGGCATGATCAGAGGCGAGATCGAATGCCGGATATCCGAACAAAGAGGGAAGCTGTACAATTATACCCCCAATGCCATTTTGATGTTAAATGAGGTCATCAATGAAATCATGAACCTGCGCCTGTCACAACGGCCGCGGTCTCAAATTGTGATTGGTAAAATCAGCGGCGGCGCCAACCATGGCAAAATCGCTTATGAAGCAAACCTCGGGTTTGAGATTCGCAGTGACTCCTACAAAATGGTCAAATCGATTTATAGCCATATCCGGGATATTGTCGAGGGCATCGGTCACGAAAACGAGGTCGATCTGAGTATTAAGACCATCAGTAACCTGAAGGCTGCCCGGTTGAAATACAGCCATCCGCTGGTTAAATATGCCGCCGCAGTTCTGGAATCCCTCGGCATTAAGCCGGTCAGCAAGTCAACCGAATCGGCGCTATCCATTTTTCTCTCGCGCCGGATACCGGCTGTTACGCTGGGTATCACCCACGGGGAAAAATATTACACCCATAAAGCCACCATGGAAATCCAGCCGATGTTCAAAGGTATCGCCCAGATCATCGGTGTCCTGAAGGCGATTGACAGCGGGGTCTGTGATGCCGAGTAAATGGCTTGATACAAATACCTTCCACTACTCCCAGTTCAGCGACCTGTATCGGCTGGTCGAAGTAAAGCAGAAAAAAGGACTCAACATATCCCTGTGCCTGCCGACCCTGAATGAAGAAAAAACCATTGCCAAAGAAATCATCATTATGAAGTCCGAATTGATGACGCGCTATCCCCTGGTGGATGAGTTGATTGTTATCGACTCGGGCTCGACCGACAACACGGTGGAGATCGCCAAGGCTTTTGGGGCCGATGTCCATATCGCTGACGAAATTCTTCCCGACCTCGAAAAATTCAGGGGCAAAGGCGAAAACCTGTGGAAAGCGCTTTACATAGCCCGGGGGGACATTATCGTCTACATAGACGCTGACATCAAGAACATCCACCATCGCTTCGCCTACGGGCTAATCGGACCGCTGCTGCTGGACGACCGGATAAAATACACCAAAGCTTTCTACGACCGGCCGATTTCAATCGGTAAAAATAAGCTCAGACCCACCGGCGGCGGACGGGTGACGGAGTTGGTCATCCGCCCGTTGTTTTCCCTTTTTTTCCCGGAGCTGACCCAGATTATTCAACCCCTGTCGGGGGAGTATGCCGGATTTCGCGAAATACTCGAAAATATTCCTTTTCCAATCGGATATGGCGTGGAAACCAGCATGATTCTTGATATCTACGAAAAATGGGGGCTGGATGTAATCGCCCAGGTCGATCTTGATCGCCGCATTCACCGCAATCAGGATACGAAAGCACTGGGCCGGATGTCCTTTGCTATTTTGAAAACATTTATCCAGCGTCAAAGGAGATCCGGCATGATCGATCTCAGTACGGATTTATTTGACGAGATTATACAGTACAACCTGGTCGAAAATGAATATCAGCCTGATGCATTGAAAATAAGAGGACTCGAACGGCCGCCGATGATTACGATACCGGAGTATTGTCAAAAGTTCCGAATCACAAATTAGGAGCTGGATCGATTGAAAAACGGCAAGAATCAAGCCAACCGCCGAATCAAGACTCCGACTGACCGACCTGAATAAGGGCAACTGACTAACGTTTGAGCTTAATCAACCATTCAACTTAAACAACTAATTAGATCGATCAACCCATTATGAAACTGATAGATCCCTGTAATCGACATCTGAACTACCTGCGGATCTCTATTACCGACCGCTGCAACTTGAAATGCATCTATTGTGTTCCGCGGGATCAAATTCCGCGGCTGACCCACAAGGACATCTTGACCTATGAGGAGATTTTGCGAATTGTAGAGATCGGCGTGCGGCTGGGCATTACCAAGCTGCGGGTAACCGGAGGCGAACCCCTTGTCAGAAAAGGCGTGTACGGATTTCTGCAGGAATTGAGCCGAATTGATGGTGTGGCCGATCTGTCTTTGACGACCAACGGATTAGCCCTGAAAGATAATTTGGCCAGAATCAAAGCCGCGGGCATCAACCGCATCAACATCAGTCTGGATACACTTGATCCCAAAAAATTTTACAAGATTACCGGACTGGATCTGTTTCAACAGGTCTGGGCGGGAATTGAATTGGCCCGGGATATGGGATTCAACCCGATTAAGATCAATATTGTGGCGTTGAACGGAATCAATGACGATGAACTGCAAGACATGGCGCTGCTGACGCTTGATCATCCGTTTCACATCCGGTTTATCGAGTACATGCCGATCGGAGAATCCCAGATGGGCAGCGGGCCGTTGCTGTTGGCGCCGGATATCAAAAAACGCATCAGTGAGTTGGGCCAGCTGATACCGGTTCGGAATGCAGCCCATGACGGTCCGGCCCAGAGATATCGCCTGGAGGGGGCGCTGGGTGAAATCGGGTTTATCCATGCGCTGAGCCACCATTTCTGTGACCGCTGCAATCGACTGCGCCTGACCGCCAGCGGTAGCCTTAGACCATGCCTGCTGTCCGATCACCATGAGGATATCAAAGGCCCGCTGCGAAAAGGGGCAACGGATGACGAGCTGGCAGACATATTCTTTAAGGCGGTTCAGCACAAACCATCGGATCACAATCTGGCGGTTGGGAATCCATCGCGCGTTTGCGGTCAGATGCGGGCCATCGGCGGGTAAGCAAAAAAAAGCCTGGGCCGCAGCAGTGGGAGGCTACATTTACTCGCACAACAAGCACAATACGGCCCAGGCTTACAGGAAAATGCCTACATTGCATCGCCACAGCTGTCGAATCAGGCTCAGGTAGTATAGGCATTATAAAGTATGCCCTGTAGCAATCCGAGTCAAACAAATCAAGGCTTTTTTTTCTGAATCTCATTTTTTTCATGAAAGGGGCAACAGCATGGACACCTCTATAGTCAAAATTGACAATCCTGATAATCTGAACCTCATCCTGGGGCAATCTCATTTTATTAAAACCGTTGAAGATGTCTACGAGGCTATTGTCAATACGGTCCCCATGGCCAAATTCGGCCTTGCCTTCTGCGAAGCATCCGACGTCTGTCTGGTTCGGCACACCGGAACCGATGAGCAGTTGCGCGAGCTGGCTTGCAAAAATGCCTATACCCTTTCAGCCGGGCACTGTTTCATTGTTTTCATGAAAGATATGTTTCCCGTCAATATCTTGAATGCGATCAAACAGGTACCGGAAGTCTGCCGTATATTCTGCGCCACTGCCAATCCGGTCGAAGTCATCATTGCGGAAACCGAGCAGGGTCGGGGCATTCTCGGGGTTATCGACGGCTACTCATCCAAAGGCATTGAAACCGATGAGGATATCGACAACCGTCGGCAGCTGTTGCGTCAAAT
>JASJCE010000041.1 GCA_030066155.1 Desulfobacterales bacterium
CCCAAGGAGGAAATCACCGAAATCGCCGGGTACCTGATTGATGCCTTGACTGCCCAGCAAAGAGGTGAAAATCCGTGGCATGCCTGGGAAGAAAGACTGCCGTCGTCCTATTTTGAAAGAAGGTGGGGTGCGGCCTGGAAAGACAAGGACCGCGATTTCTGGGACCAATTCAAGGCCGGGCTAAGGCATAAGCGGTCGGGAAGCGATGAAACCTGATTCGGAAAACTAGGTATTGATGTCTCAGGGGGAGGATGGAATGGCTAATAGCGTCCAAAAGCTTTTGTCAGGTTTCACGTGTCAGGTTTCAGGTGTCAGGTTTCAGGTTTCAGTTGAAGAATGCGGCCCGATTATTGGAGTCGCCAATAAAACAGATCGTCTAAAACAGTATCGTGCTCCAAGTCCAACTTTAGCCATTTTCAGGCCTCGGAGTATGGTATTTACTGACACCCGAAACCTGACACCTGAAACCTCGAATCGATATATTATATAGCAGATCTGCTCATTAAGAATCTAGTGCAAAAGACCAGATCTTGAATACCACCGCTAATATCTCAGGAGGAACAGGATGGCAATCGTTGCTGTTGGTATGCTGGATGAGAGAGAAGAAGGACTGCAGCTAATAGTAAACCAGATTGAGAAACGCGGGCATCAGCCCCTATTGATCGATATCAGTATCGGCACCGGGGCAATCGAATCCTCGCTGAAAGCGGACATCGACAATGCCACCCTGGCAATAGCCGGAGGGTCTACTATTGACGCGGTTCGGCAAATGCTGGCCGGGGAACGGGACCGGGCCACAGCCGTGATGGCGGACGGCCTGGGCAAAACGCTACAGGAACTTTACGGCGAGGGAACCTTGCAGGGAGTCATTGCCGTCGGGGGGATGACCGGCACCTTCATCACCCTTTCGGCCATGAAGCTGCTGCCGTTCGGTGTTCCCAAAGTCCTGATCTCAAGCGTGGCGGCGATGCCGGCCTATGCCAAGAAACTGGCCGAGTACTTCGGGGTGCGGGATATTACCGTTATGCACAGCGTTGTGGACACCGTCGGGCTAAATCCCCTGGTACAGCGTTTGATGATAAATGGCGCCGGCGCCATCTGCGGCATGGTGGAAGCCGAAGGGCCGACGGTCGCTGAAGAAAAACCATCCATCGCCCTGACGGAGTTTGGATTCTGCGACAAGGGCGCCCATTACGTCAGGGAACTGCTGGAAAAAGATTTTAACATTATCTCCTTCCATGCCACCGGCATCGGGGAAAAGGCGGCCATGGATCTGGTCGGCCAGAATCTGTTCGAGGCCTTCATCGATCTGGTACCGGCCGGTTTCAGCGAGTATCTGATGGGCGGCAACCGCAACGCCGGACCGGAGCGGCTCGAAGCCGGAATTAACCACGGCAAGCCATATATCCTGACGCCCTGCGGCTTCGATATGATCAGCTGCGGTCCCATTCAGCGACGTGACGAGGACGACCCCCTGTGGAAGTCAAAACAACTGGCGGACAGGAAACTGCTGCTCCAGGATGCCATTCGGGTCCAGGCCAGAACCAGTATCGAGGAGATGCAAACCATTGCCAAGGAAGTCGCCGACAAGCTAAATCAGAGCCGGAACAAAAAACTGATCAAATTTGTTCTGCCGACCAGAGGGTTCTCCTCGCTGAGTGTCGAAGGCGGCGCTCTGTATGAACCGGAATCGGATCAGGCCTTTATCGAATCCCTGAAGCAATATCTCGATGACGACATCAGCATCCGGGAGGTTGATGCCGATATCAATACCCCGGAGTTTGCCGGGGCCGTGGTGGAGTCACTGGAGCAGGCGCTTGCCGATTGAGACGAGTGGATTCCCATTTTAGAAAAAGACCAATTGGACAGGATCAACCGGATCGTCAGGATATAGCGGCCTTCGGCCGAAGACAACTCGCCGCAGGCGAAAAATCCCGCTAATCCTGTTTATCCTGTCTAAAAAATAAAATCCGAATCCAATCCTTATCTCATCGAACACCCGAAGTTTTATAAGAGGGGTATTGCAAGAACTGCAGTTCTTATTAATACGATCAAAAAAGGAAATAATTGTGTCCGAATCAAAACGAATCGTTGTCGGAATCGCCGGTGCCAGCGGCGTCACCTACGGCATCCGGCTGCTGGAATGTCTACAGGAAACCGAATATGAAACCCATTTGATCATATCCGAAGCCGGAAAAGTCAATATTGAAATTGAAACCGAGTATAAAGCCGAAGATGTGGCCCGAATGGCTGACGTTGTCTACGACCACAAGAATGTTGCAGCCGGCCCCTCCAGCGGTTCTTTTTTAACCGAAGGCATGGTCGTGGTGCCCTGCACGGTCAAGACCCTGTCCGGAATTGCCAATTCCTATACCGAAAATTTGCTGGTGCGGGCGGCGGACGTATCCCTTAAGGAAAAACGCAAGTTGGTTCTGGTGGTTAGAGAAACTCCCTTGCACAAGGGGCACCTGTCCCTCATGTCCAGGGCTGCCGACATGGGTGCCCACATTTTACCGCCGGTGCCCTCATTTTACCATAAGCCCAAAACTATCCGGGATATTGTGGATCAAACTATCGGCAAAATTTTTGACTTCATGGGCATCCCTCATAATCTATTCCAGCGCTGGGACAACGACAGCACGCTCACGGAGCAGCGCGTCAAACCGCTGAACAGCGTCGTTGCGTAAAAAGAAAAAAACAAAACCGGCGATCGCGGTTGTCGGCACGTTCGACTCGAAAGCCGAGGAGCACTTTTTCCTCAAAGATCGGATCGAACGCAGGGGGTTTCGGGTCATGACCGTTAATGTCGGCACCGGCGGCCCTTCCCCGTCTCCGGTAACCCTGGACCTTTATCACAGACTGCAGACCAATGGGCCACCTGGCCCGGGTAACCGGGATCAGACCATTTCCGCCATGATCCTGGAAGCCGAGGTTGAGATTCAACAGCTTCACAACAGGGGTGAAATCAACGGCGTGATTTCCGCTGGTGGCGGAACCGGCACCCATTTGTGTACCCGTATCATGCACGATCTTCCTCTGGGAGTTCCCAAAGTAATGGTGTCGACCGTGGCCTCCCGCGACATGTCTGACACGGTGGGAACCAAAGACATTACGATGATCCACAGTGTCGCCGATCTTCTGGGCGTCAACAGCATTACCGGCCGCATACTGGAAAATGCCGCAGCCGGCATCTGCGGCATGGTGCAGGCCAGCTGGACCCCGCAAGGCGGGCGCAAACGGATTGCGCTGCCGTTTTTCGGATTTATTTCCCGGTCAGCCCAGAATGTCAAAGCGGCCCTGGAGGAAATGGGATTTGAAGTTGTCGCTTTCCACGCCAACGGGACCGGCGGCATGGCCATGGAGGAATTGGCTGAAAACGGATATTTTCAGGGCATCCTGGATCTGGCCACCCATGAGCTGGCCGATCATCTGCTGGACGGCTACTGCGGCGCCATCGGACCGCATCGATTCGATCCGGTAGCGTCCGGTTCCATCCCGCGTCTGGTGATCCCCGGCGGACTGGATTGTGCCGTCCTGGAGTTCACCCGGGACAATATTCCGCCTCAGTATAAAGACCGGCAACTCTTTTTCTACGACTTCCGGTCCGCCATCCGGCTTAATTTGGATGAAACCAGGACCCTTGCAGACCAGCTGGCGGAGAAATTGAACCGGGATGCAACCAAAGTGCAGGTTCTGATTCCCGTCGGCGGCTGGTCAGAGGCTGACCGCAAAGGCGGCCCCCTGTATGCCCCGGACATCAGCCAGGCATTCATTGACCGGCTGAAGGAGATGCTCGACCCCGGCATACACGTCAGTGAAGTCGACCACCACATCAACGACGACGAATTCGCCCCGGTCGCAGCCAATATGATGGCCGGGATGATTGAGAGTTTTCGGTGACCTTAATTCCATCCGCACTGATTCTCCACATCATATCAATGACCCCGAATTTACCGCGATCCTTTTCAAGGCCTTAACCCGGCTGATAGGGGATAGGTAATCGGTACCGGTCAGATGTCGCTGATATCTTTTTGTAGTAATTGTCGAAATTTTGTTCCGTTATAAAATGTCAATGTTTCCCGAAAGGCCAGATTGGCGGATATCTCCAACCATATATTTTTAGACAACATAAGAAAATTTATTTGTTTATCTGATGTGCCCTAACCTATACTTGATTTGACACAATTGAAAGGTGAGTCAATGCTTCGGTTGATAGTATAGTATTACATTTTTTTTGTATCTGCCTAAGTCCGCATACGTTTACAGTATATGCAATTTTTATGAGTCGAATATTCTGCATGTATGTTGGAGTGAAATCTGTACTTTCAAAGTGCTGATTTATTACGGATGAATAGTTATCTCTATTTTGGCAACAATAATCGAATCCTCATGTTTGTCTTATCTCGTGTAGGAGAAAATGAAGGGCGGAACATGTAAAAAGACTAATTTTTTTGACTCTACTTGTACCAGATACGAATTCTGTTTGACCCTGTATTAATCTATGCCCAGTTTACCAGACAAACAGCCCCATCACTGCTACGGGGCAAGATGCGCAAATTTCTGCTGCAGGGAATCGATGATATGCTTTGGCGCCTTCACAGGTGAACCGGCATTGAAAGGTGGTTCGGGGTCATATTCAATGATCAGCTGGATCTCCTGGGCAATGTCGTCGCCATATTCCGCCGCCGCCAGACTCAAGGCCATATCAATACCGGAGGATACACCCGCCGCTGTGATCACCTTGCCTTCCCGCACTACGCGTTGCAGCGTCGGCCTTGCACCGTAGTTTTTTAGGGCATCGTGAAACATCCAGTGGGTAGTGGCGGTCAGGCCATCCAGAATCCCGGCGGCGCCCAGTATCAGGGCGCCAGTGCAAACGGAAGTCGACCACGTGGAAGTCCTGTGTGCCTTTTGTATCCAGGCAATGGTTTCCTTATCGCCCGCTACGTTAGATGGATCAGGGCAACCCGGCAGCAGAAAAATGTCCGGGGCCGGCATCTCAGACAGGGCCAAGTCGGCATGCAGGCAAGGTACACCGGTGTGGGTCGTGATGACCCCCGGTTTTTTGGCGACAAAATATACCTTTGCATCCGGCATGGATGCCAGCACTTCGTAGGGGCCAATAGCGTCCAGTGCGGTAACACCTTCATAAAGCAGGATGGCTATATTCATGATTTTTTCCTTTGTTCGGTGTGAATTTGAGCTTTTGGAATCGCACAACTGGCTATCTAATATTCATAACCAGATGTTTGGGTCCATATATTTATTATACAAATATTCCTGTTTTGCTGTGAGTGTTGATACATTGAGATTACCTGTAAAAGCGCCAAAATGCAAATACGTAAGATGGTATCACGATGCTGGTGCAAATAAGGATACTATAATGGGTAGGTTTCAAGTCAACTAAATCTTTATTTTGATTCGGAGGTTTAGGGCTCGCTCAAAAATAACTTCACCTTTTAAGCGCCGATGCATCCTGCCTGGCAGCGTTGTGAAAGCTCGGAATATGCTTGATATTCCTGCTCTTTCACGCCTCGCCAGCCAGGCGCCTCAACGCTTAAAATCTGTGAATTAATTTTCTCGCGAACCCTAAGCGTTTATTTAAGAATCCCTATTCAATCACAATCCGGCAACTTCACCAGTTCACGGTGACCGAATTTAATGCGATTGTCCTGATAGTAAACGCGGTCCGGAACGAATTTATACAATTTGGCCTTGAACCTTCCGATAAAGGTCTCCAGGTTCAACACGCTGCCGGGTTTGAAAAAATCTTTGCAGAAGGGGTATTTTTTCAGGTAGGCGCCAAAGGCGGATGCGGCTTCGCGTCCAAGGGGCACCGGTTCAATTTTCCCGGACATCTGAATACCGCAGATATCCCGCCACTCCGAGGAAGGGGCATGGATGGCCGCCGAACTGTCACGGGTAGCTAAGCCCTCCTGAATGTGACGCGATTCGAGATCGGAGAAGAAATAAAACATACGGCGTTCATAGACATAATAAACCGGCGCGGCCCAGGCGGAATCACCGGCCGAAGTGGCCAATGTCATTGTGTTCTGCCGGTTGATTAGATCAACCGCCCGTGACGCAACCTGCTCCGGTGGAAGCCCGTCTTCATTCTGTTTTTTTTTACTCATTTTCAAACCGGCGCCAATTTAAAAAATGAGTTCTGCCGCCAGATCAGCGGGGAACGCTCCAGATCCATCTGAGCTTCAACCCGTCCGGTAACCACCCGGTATCCGCGGATGCTGTGGATGTCTTCAACGCTGCATTTCAGCCAGGCAGCTGAATCCGCCGGAACCAGTCCATCAGCCTCCTCGTCATCAAGAAGCGGAATATCAAAGTGACTATATTTATCGAGCTCGTCGCCCCGGGTGCTGCCAAGCTGAATGGCCAGTTTTTGCTGGGTTTCCGAAGCCATCGCCGCTGTAAATTGTCCGGAGGCCTCCATCAACCGGGCGGTTAAATGCCCCTCGGCCATACTGACCACCAGCAGTGGTTCTTTCTCCGATACAAACATCGCGGTTGCGGTCATGATGTCCCGTTCGTGACCATGGCGAGTGCAGATAAAAACCACCGGGCAGGCAAGCCAGTTAAAGACGTTGTCTTTATTCGTCATTATCTAATTCCTCCTTTGCAGTCACTGTTAATATAGATTATCAATCAATTTCTACCGGCAACGCCGTTAGCATTATATGGAAATTATCGAAAGGGATAAGATGTTTCGTATCAATGCGGAAGAATTGAAATTGCGTATCGACACCGGCAGGAGTCCCACAAAATCAAAAGTGAATTGGGAACCCCCACACCAATCGAGATAACGAAAGCGGACTAAATTGTCAACATCGACCTATAGACTGAAGTGGTAAAAATTACCGGTAACATGTCCTCAAAATATCATCCCAGCTTTGTTCCAATCTACAAATGAATGGTTTCACCAGGTGTCAGGTGTCAGGTGTCAGCGTTTAACACTGCCCCTGGGCGACAACGGTTTAGTCGCTATACAAACTTTAGATAATTGACGAAATACCTCTGTTCTGTGGTTTTGATTACATTTTGATCTTGATTTGCGACACGGATCACTTGTCGTCTAATATATGATCAGACTAATACCTCGGCTTTTTTGACAACTGAAACCTGAAACCTGAAACCATATCTACGGAATAAAAACGTTAAAAAAATTGAGTCTATGTGCATCAAAATACAGGTACGTTTTCATCATCCCACTTTTAGACAGCCACCGGTGCCGGAATGCCGGGATATGGATCGTAATTGACAATCTCGAAATCCTCGTATTTGAAATCAAATAGCGAGGTCACGTAGGGATTGATTTTCATCTGCGGCAATGCACGCGGCTCCCGCGTCAGCTGAAGATCCGCCTGTTCCAGATGGTTGCGATAAAGGTGGGCATCGCCGAGGGTATGCACGAAATCACCGGGCTCGAGCCTCAAGATCTGGGCCATCATCAGGGTCAGCAAAGAATAGGATGCGATATTAAATGGAACGCCGAGGAAAATATCAGCGCTGCGCTGGTACAGCTGGCAGGACAACCGTCCATCGGCCACATAAAACTGAAACAGTGTGTGACACGGCGGCAGCGCCATTTTTTCGATCTCTCCCACATTCCAGGCCGAGACGATATGGCGCCGTGAATCGGGATTCGATTCAATTTGCTGCATCACCCGGGTGATCTGATCGATGTGTCTCCCGTCGGCCGCGGGCCAGGAACGCCACTGGTAACCGTAAATGGGTCCCAGATTGCCGTTTTCATCGGCCCATTCATCCCAGATCGACACCCCATTTTCGTGAAGCGAATTGATGTTCGTATCGCCGCTTAAAAACCAGAGCAGCTCGCCGATAATGGATCGGAAATGCAATTTTTTAGTGGTGATTGCCGGAAATCCGTCAGACAGGTTGAAGCGCATCTGGTAGCCGAAAACACTGGTGGTGCCGGTACCCGTGCGATCGTCCTTGGGGACTCCGTGAGTTCTAACATGATGTAATAATTCGAGGTATTGTTTCATGATGTGTTCCGCCGGATAAGGAAAAGGTTAATCTTTCAGGTGTGAGTAAAAAACGTTACGCAACTATTTGGAAACTTATACCATAAATCTTGTATGTCAATGCTCTGAGAACCACATGATGTTGTGTTTTCATAACAACATTCCGGATTTTATATGGAAACAAATTAATTGCAAAAAATCTATATATTGTGGTTGATTTTTCTCAACCACTATATATAGTATTCAATAGTACTTTTGAGTGCGTATTTCAGAAAGCCCAAACGGTATAGAATCGGAATAGTGACTGAACCACCGGACGCCGGTTTTTTTTGTGCGTAAAATCGCCAGCTTCAGACCACCCGGACATGTTTCAGCTTTCCAGTTGAATGTACACCCTCCTTCAATCTAATCGCGGCGCAGCCCCGGCAAGGCATATTTTGACGCCCGATGATCAGATACAATCAGGGAAAAGGACACAAGCCATGACGCATCAGTACGTGACAAAAAGAAATGGTGAAAAGGTATTATTTGATTCGGCGCGAATCAAAACGGCCGTTGAAAAGGCCTGGATCGCTGCCGACAACCCGGGCCGAACTGACCAATACGAGCAGGTGGTGGCAGACATAATCAACGAAGTTCACTCCGTTCATACGGATTCGGCCATCGGTGTTGAGGATATTCAGGATGTCGTTGAAAAAAATCTGGTAAGCCATGGTTTGTATGAAGTCTCCAAGCGCTACATCCTGTACAGAGAGAATCGCGCCAAGATAAGGGACCAAAGGAAAAAGACAGTTGCCGAAAAAGCTGAGCAGGGACGCTTGATGCTTCGCAAAAAAAACGGGGATATCGTGCCCTTTGAAAAAGAAAAGGTGATAAAAACGTTGAAACGGGCAGGGGCAATCGATGGTCTCAGCGTCAATATCGATACGATCTACCGGGAATTCATCCGAAATATCTACGATGAGATCACAACGACGGATCTGGAGAAACTGCTGCTGCTCTCCACGGTATCGTTTATCGAAAAAGAGCCCCAGTTGAGTTATGCTGCGGCCAAATTGCTGCTTCAGAGGATTTACCGCAATGTCCTTGCCGAGTCGGTGAACCGCGACGATTTTGAACTGGCTTCCAGAAAGGCGTTCGTTCGAGGCATTCAACGCGGCGTGGAAAATAAAATTTATGATGAGCGTCTGCTATCCTTTGATCTTGATCTTCTCGCGTCGAAACTGGATTTCAGCAAGGATGCGGTCTTTAAATACATCGGCGTTCAAACCCTTTACGAACGCTACCTGGTCAAATGTCAGGAGCAGCTGATCGAATCGCCCCAGGCCTTTTGGATGCGGGTTGCCATGGGCCTGTCCATTCTGGAAGACAATCGGGAAGACAGAACCCTGGCGTTTTATGAACTGATGTCGTCTCTCTCGTTTATCCCCTCAACCCCGACTCTCTTTCATGCCGGGTTGTCCCACCCGCAGCTGTCCTCCTGCTACCTGAGCATCGTCAATGATGATCTGACCCATATTTTCAAAGTTATCGGGGATAATGCGCAGTTGTCGAAGTGGTCGGGCGGCATCGGCAATGACTGGACCCGCGTGCGCGCCACCAATGCGCTGATCGCCAGCACCAATGTCCAAAGCCAGGGGGTCGTACCGTTTCTGAAGATTGCCAACGACACCACTGTTGCGATTAACCGCAGCGGAAAACGCCGGGGGGCGACCTGCGCCTATCTCGAAACGTGGCATCTCGATATTGAAGATTTTCTCGATTTACGCAAAAACACCGGAGATGACCGCCGCCGGACTCACGATATGAATACGGCCAACTGGATTCCGGATCTGTTTATGCAGCGGGTCAAGGACAACGGAACCTGGACCTTGTTTTCGCCGGATGAGGTGCCGGATTTACACGACTTATATGGCACAAAATTCAATGAACGCTACGAGGCATATGAGCGTGAAGCCGAAGCCGGCCGGATGAAGCTATTTAAAAAGGTAGACGCGGTAACACTCTGGCGCAAAATGCTCACTCGCTTGTTCGAGACCGGGCACCCCTGGATAACGTTTAAAGACCCCTGCAACATTCGCTCACCTCAGAAACACGTCGGGGTGATTCACAATTCCAACCTGTGCACCGAAATCACGCTGAATAATTCGACCGATGAAACCGCAGTCTGCAACCTGGGATCATTGAACCTCGCAAAACATATTCAGGACAACACCCTCGACCGGCAGCGGCTGGCGGCAACAATCAAAACAGCGATCCGCATGCTGGACAATACGATTGATTTGAATTTTTATCCAACGCCCGAGGCCGAAAACGCAAATACCAGACATCGTCCCATTGCGCTGGGTTTGATGGGATTACAGGATGCGCTGTTCAAACTGCGGTTGCCCTTTGAAAATGAAAGGACCCTTGAATTCGTGGATGAAACCATGGAGTTCATCGCCTATCACGCCATTGCATCCTCCTGCGACCTGGCCCGGGAGCGCGGAGCCTATCAGAGCTTTAAGGGCTCGCTCTGGGATCGGGGCATTTTCCCCCTTGACACCCTTGATGAGTTGGAGAAAGAAAGGGGCGCCGCCGTCAAAATCAACCGCGAAAAACGCTTGGACTGGGATGCGCTGAAAGCCTCCGTTGCAAACCGGGGCATGCGAAACTCGAATGTGATGGCAATCGCGCCGACAGCCACCATTTCCAATATTGCCGGCTGTTTTCCCAGCATTGAGCCGATCTACAAAAACATCTACGTCAAGTCAAACATGAGCGGCGAGTTCACGGTGGTGAATGACTACCTGGTAAAAGACTTGAAACAGACAGGCCTGTGGACCGAGGATATGCTCGAGCAGTTGAAGTACTATGATGGCAACATCAATAAAATCCAATCGATTCCGGATGAATTGAAGGCACTCCACAAGGAAGTCTTTGAAATCGATCCGATATTGTTGCTGAAACTGACCGCGCTGCGGTCCAAATGGATTGACCAGAGTCAATCGCATAATGTTTTTATGCAGGGCACCAGCGGCAAAATGATGCATGATATTTACACCGCGGCCTGGGAAATGGGCTTGAAGACAACCTACTACCTGAGAACCATGGCAGTCAGCCAGATCGAAAAATCGACTTTGGACGCCGTGAAATACTACTTTACCCAGAAGAGAAGCTATCAGGATCAGCCGATTGCAGCAAAACCATCGGCGATTGGGGGAAACAATGGAAATCGCAGCCCGGGAGCGACGGCACCCGCAAGACCCGTTACCAGTTACAAAGACCTGATGGATTCCGACTGTGAGGCGTGTACATAATCACATCACACGCAGTAAATATCCGGCGGCCTCAGGGGCCTGCTCGCAGTCATACCCCTTGGTTGCATAAACAACACGGCAAAGATTGGATATTTGAATTCGAATATGACCCCTTGTGCGGGGAAACTTCGGGCCACCCCTCCAAGGGCACTTGACCTAAAAGGAGCACGATAACATGCCGATAATTAACAGTTCCAAGACAGATCCCAACAAAATACTTCCCATGACTTACACATGGGCAAGAGAATACTATAAAAACGGAATTGCCAATACCTGGACACCCGAGGAAATCCCCATGCAGGATGACATCGAGCAATGGAAGTCACCATCCTATTTAAGCAACAAGGAACGGCGGCTCATCCTGTGGAATCTCGGCTTCTTCTCAACGGCAGAATCACTTACGGCAAACAATATCGTTCTGGCCGTTTATAACCACGTCACGAACCCGGAGTGCCGCCAGTACCTGTTGAGACAGGCATTCGAAGAAGCCATCCATACGGATACGTTCATTTACTGCTGTGACTCTTTGGGATTGGACCCGGACGAGATTTACACCATGTATGAGACGATTCCCTCAATCAGAGAAAAGGATCAATTTGTCGTTGATCTGACCCGCAGTGTCGACAATCCCAACTTTACTACCGTGGGGGATAACAACATTCAACAATTTATCCATGATCTAGTCGGTTTTTATGTCATCATGGAGGGAATCTTTTTTTACGCCGGTTTTGCAATGATGCTGGCGCTGAAGCGGCAGAATAAAATGGTCGGAATCGGTCAACAATTTGAATATATTATGCGTGACGAGAGTCTTCACCTGGCTTTTGGCTGCGATTTGATCAATACGATTGTCGACGAGAATCCATCGGTATGGTCAGCGGATTTTCAAAACGAAATTACGGAACTCATCGTCAAGTCGGTTGAACTCGAAAAAATTTATGCCCGGGATGCCTGCCCGGAAGATACGCTGGGAATAAATTCGAACCTGTTTGGTGAATATGTGGAATATGTTGCGGACCGCAGACTTGAGCGCATACGGCTCGGAAAAGTTTTTGGAACGAATAATCCCTTCCCGTGGATGAGTCAGTCTACCGATCTCAACAAGGAGAAAAACTTTTTTGAAACACGGGTAACCGAATATCAAAACGCCGGCGCCCTGGTTTGGAGTTGACGTTCACCCTGCTATTGCATTGAAAAATGACACCCTATTCTTGAGGCCTTAAGAAAGACCTCGCTGTAACAGGCTGATGCTCGATACGGGTTACTGGATGCTCGATGATTATCGACGCCACAGAAGGTGTCATGCAGGTTATCGAGTATCGAGGATCCAGAATCCAGAATCCTTGTTTTGATGGCAACTATCAAACGTAAAACGGAAATACGAATTAAAAGGAATTTATTCAAGGTCGGGGTTTAAACAGGTGCAAACCAGAGAGGCCCGACTTTGAATTCAGAGTAGCTTTTTATTGTAGGGATTTTAATAATAAAGATGCAGGAGTAAACGGTATGCTGATATCACAGATCGTTGCGATGGCTTCCAATCGGGTTATTGGCGACAAGGGTAAAATCCCCTGGAAAATTCCGGGGGAACAGAAGATGTTTAAAGAGATCACCATGGGACACGCAATGATTATGGGGCGCAAGACCTACGAGGCCATCGGCCGGGCGCTGCCCGGAAGAACCAATATTGTTGTGACCCGCCAGAAAGATTACAAAGCCCCGGATTGCCTTGTGGTGCATGACCTCGACAGTGCTCTGGAATCCTGTCCTTCCGAAGAAAACGAGGCGTTTATCATTGGCGGGGGGCAAATTTATGATGAGACCATGTCTTCCACCGATAGAGTTTATCTGACCGTGCTGCCACGAGAGGTGCCCGGCGACACCTATTTCCCGGAATTTTCCGAGTCAGAATTCAACGTAATAAAGTCAGACTTTATCGATGCAGTGGTGCCATACCATTTCTACATTTATGAACGCAAAAACGGTGATTGAGATGTTCAATCACCGGTGATCTGGATTGCGCACCTCACTACCACCGAAAATCAGGGAGAAGCCGAGAAATGGAGTGATGGCGAGTTTGTATCCGTCATCACTCCAATCCGCCATTTCGTCACCAATGCATAAAACGCAAATGATTTACCTCCCCCGTGTCCATCACCATTAAACCATATTGACAACCCTACCTGCTTCTGTTACCAGGATGGCTAATCCGTTCGTTGATTAAAGACTCAACATGGCGGGCTCCATGTGCTGTTGTTTTGTGGGTCGAAGCTTTGAAGCGCAGCCCCAAACTCGGCGACCGCAAGTGGAAGCTGATGCAGATATGCCGTTAGCGGTTATCAACATTCGTGCGTTGATAAAGAAAATCTTCCTCTGACTTCTTTTCTCTGGACTTATTTAAGCAAGCCTTGCCGTTAAAGCTTCTTATCCGCCATCAATTTAGTGCTTTTGTTCCGATTGTGTTAACCGGACAAGCCGGAAACAAAATGGTAATTTCACTACCCTCCATAGCGAGCGCTTGACATATGGGCCGATGGGGCTAACAATTTTTATAATCGAACTTAAATTATTTTCGATAATGGGATAAAGCCATTTACCGCCGGCGCTTCAAATAGGGTAACGACAATGTTCAGAAAAATACGTGAAAAGCATCACGTTTCAAAACGCCACATTATCTTGTTGATCATATGCGTGGCCGCCCTGGATATCGCCTTTGTGGCGTTTTTCTACATCGCGACCATCCGCGGTGAGGTCAAACAATATGTCGAATATTTGATTGCCATCAGTGGGGGTGTCTCCACCCAGATGACATCACTCGGCCTTTTTCTGGAAAGGGACGCCGTTCATCTCTCACGCGATGAGGCGATAAAGAACTGGGTCTATCAGGCTCAAAAATCTCTCCAGGCAGAGGGCGGTGGCAGGGGTGGGATGCAAGCACTTGAAATTCGCAATGAGCTGCATAACTATCTCTATTCTCGCTTCCACTGGATCAAACGCATGAAAAAAGGCATGGGGAAGATGCCCGGCATAACGCCACCCCCGCCTCCGCCGGTCCCCGTGACCAAATTGAAGGGCATCGCCGAGCAGAACATCCAATTCGTTATCGCGCCCAAAAATGTTTCTTTTTTACGCACCCATAAGCCCGATCAGTACGGTGACGTACCCAGCACGTACAAGAACCTGTTTCAGCAGGCAGAGCAACAAAACGTACCGTTAAACGGATTGGACATCGGCCCCTACTATGCCGGTCTGCGCGGCGTCGCTCCCATATCACTCAACGGTCAAAACGAAAAAAACGGCGTGATCGGATATGTCGAGGTTGGCCAGAGTTTTGAAAGCATCCTTATCAACCTAAAAAATCTCTTGAATGCACAGAAAATCAACATTGATTTTGCAGTGCTGCTGAAAAAGGGAGCTGCGGAGGCCGTCGTCGGGAATGGGGCATCAAATTGGAGTCGCACGTGCACCGCGAACTACGATGTCATTGCGGCGACCGAGGCGGTGCCGCCGATTGTCTGCCGCAATAAACGCTTTAACGGAATCCTGGAATCACTCCCCGACGGTTGCCTGGTAAAAAGTGAAGGTCAGTTCTATGTCGTCGGCGCCATGCCGGATCCCATGGCAGGGCTGAAGAGTATGAAGAAGTCCGACCAAAAAAGAGATTTGGCCTTTGTAACCTGGTTTTCGGTAGCTCCTCAGCATTTCAGGGATGTCTTGTTTAATAAATTAGGGGGGGCGCTAATTTTTGGTGGGGTTTCATTTGTGTGCCTTATGACGGCGTTGGTAATGTTATGGCACTTCGCGAGCAAGAAATTAAATCGTCTCGTGGATTCCAAGACCGCCGAATTGGCAGAAACCAATCGAGATTTGACCGTTGCCAAAGAAGATGCTGAAGCCGCCAAAGAACAGGCCGAAGCCGCCAACAAGGCCAAAAGCGAATTCCTGGCCAATATGAGCCACGAGATCCGTACCCCCATGAATGCCATCATCGGAATCGGTGATCTGATGACCGGAACCCGCCTCAACACCAAACAAAGCGAATACCTCGATGTGCTGCGGTCGTCATCACGCTCGCTGCTGGGCCTTTTAAACGATATTCTTGACTTTTCAAAAATTGAAGCCGACCAGCTGGACCTGGAACACATACCATTCCAGCTCCGGAGTCTGATAGAAGAAGTTAGCGACACTTTTCGAGGCAAGAGCGCCGAAAAGCAGATTGAGTTCATCGTCGATATTGAACCCGAGGCCCCGGATGGCTTGTTGGGCGACCCATTGCGTCTCAAACAGGTGCTCATTAATCTATTGAGCAATGCATTTAAGTTCACCGAGAGGGGTGAAATCCAGCTCCTGGTTCAGGCAACGAACCAAACTGCCGAAAGGGCCGGATTGACGTTTTCAGTTCGGGACACCGGAATCGGTATTGACCCGCAAAAAATGGACAACCTTTTTATTGCGTTCACTCAGGCTGACACGTCTGTATCCAGACGGTACGGCGGCACCGGCCTGGGTCTCTCCATCAGCCAGAGACTCGTTCTCTTGATGAGCGGCAATGAGATCGAAATTGAAAGCGAAACCGGCGTCGGCAGCACGTTTCGATTTGAAATTGCCTTTGACATCGCCGGGGCACCGGATAGACGGGATTGGATGGTTCCAACGGAACTAAAAGATTTGTGTGCCCTTATCGTCGAAGGCAATCAGGGCAGCCGGCGTTCGCTCGAGCGGGCCCTGACCGATTTCGGGCTCACGTTTCAAAGCGTCGGTTCAGCCGAGGATGCATTGCGCGTGCTGGCTCAACCGCAGCCTGCCGGAGGTTTCGGCCTGATCTTATTGGATTTAAAGCATACGGGCGTTGACGGATTGGAGGCCGTCGAAAAAATAAGGAATATCCCGCCCTATGCCAATCGTCCCATCATTTTAACAAGCATTTATCGGGAAGAAGAATTGTTTGAAGATCTCGAAAGCGCGGCGATTTGTGCATTTTTAATCAAGCCCGTCAGGCGATCAGCGCTTTTCGATGCCATCATGGAGTGTATGGGATTCGAACTGCAAAAACGGTCGGCCGTGGAAGTGAAGACATTCGCAAGCTACTTCGAGGGAACCCGCATCCTGCTAGCGGAAGACAATGTCGCCAACCAGATGGTGGCTTCCGAAATTCTTAACCAGGCCGGTTTCTCGGTGGAGGTTGCAGGCAGCGGGAAAGCTGCGGTTGAGATGTGCCGGCGAAAAGATTATGCGGCCGTTTTAATGGATGTTCAGATGCCGGAAATGGACGGCATTGAAGCGACAATCGAAATTAGAAACATACTGGCATCCGAAAAACTGCCGATCATCGCCATGACGGCCAATGCCATGCGCGGTGATCGCGAAAAATGTCTTTCAGCCGGCATGAACGATTATGTCAGCAAACCCATTAACAGCATTGAGCTTCTAAATACTCTCAAAAAATGGATCCCGCAATCCAGGTCGGATCGGCCGGTGCGAGATATGAATGCGGTGCCGGAACGAACCATCCCGGTCGATGCCCCGACCGGGGAGAAGCCACCTTCACTGCCCGGCATTGATGTCGAAGGCGGTTTACGCCGTTTGGGTATCAACTGGGAGTCATTTAAAAAGATACTGGTAGAGTTTAAAAAAAGCCAGCCCCAAGAACTGGAGCGGCTGCGACAGGCATTCGATGCGCAGGATTTCGATACCGTGCGTCTCAAGGCCCATTCGTTGGCCGGAATTGGGGGCAATATCGCCGCCGAGGCGTTAAAAGCGGCATGCAAATCGATCGAAAAAGCCGCTCATCGGGGCGATAAGAAAGACATTCAAACCCGCTTGCCGGGTTTGCAGGCGGAATTTGAACGCGTCATAGAAGGTATTTCGACAATCGAGGAAACAGCCCGACCTGCAACCGTTGCCCCGGTAGATTCCGGATTCCGTCTCGAAGACCTGGACACCCTCTATCAGAGCTTGAGAGATCTGCAAAAATATCTAAGTGATTTTGATCCGGTGGGAACTGAAACTGCCAGATCCCGAATAGAAGATACCGGTGTTCCGACCGAAATGAAATCCGACTACCATGAATTGTGCCGCCAGCTTCAAGATTTGGATTACGCCGCAGCGCAGGCGGCCTTGACCAGGATGCAAAACATGCTTCAAGACATCATGAGAAAAGAATCATGAAAGATCTCTTCAATGACTTGTCCCAATGCCGGGTCCTGCTGGTCGATGACATCAAGGACAACATAACGATCTTAATCGAGACGCTAAAAAATGATTACGTGCTGGGATTTGCCCTGAACGGCCCGGATGCCTTGAAATACGCCAGGGAAAAATCGCCGGACCTGATCCTCCTGGACATCATGATGCCCGATATGGACGGCTATGAAGTCTGCCGGCGCCTGAAAGCGGATCCGGACACCCGCAGTATCCCGGTACTTTTTATCACCGCTCTGGACGAGATTGAAAACAAGACCAGTGCCTTTGAAGTAGGGGCCGTGGATTATATAACCAAACCCTTTGAACTGCAGGAAATCAAGGCCAGGGTCAAAACTCATCTGACATTGAACCTGGCCAGCCAGGCGCTGGCCGCTCAACGGGATCGTTTACAGCAATCCCTGAATCTGGCCATGGAAGTACAGCAAAGCCTGCTGCCCAAAGAAAACCCAAGAATTGCGGGCCTGGACATCGCCGGCAAAAGCGTATATTGCGACGAAACCGGTGGGGATTATTATGATTTCCTGGATTTAGGGCCGGAAAAACTCGGCATTATTGTGGGCGATGTATCCGGTCATGGTATCCAGTCGGCACTTTTAATGACAACCGTCCGCGGCAGCCTGCGGCAGCGGATTCAGAAACCCGACAGCATCGCGCAGATGATTTCGGATCTAAACCGGCAATTTCATGCAGACGTGGAGAGCTCAGGAGATTTTATGACATTGTTTGTTTGCGAAATTGACACCAGCAGCCGGACCTTACGCTGGATCAGGGCCGGCCATGACCCGGCCATGGTTTACGATATCGCATCCGACAGGTTTCGTGAGCTCAACGGCAAAGGTTTACCGCTGGGCGTTTCCCGGGATGTTCAATTTGAAGAATGCACCAGCGAGGTTGAGAGCAAACAGATCCTGGTGATCGGCACCGACGGCATATGGGAGGCCTTCAATATCGATGGCAATCGCTTCGGAAAGGATAAATTCAAGGAAATTATTCGGTCTTCGACCCATTTAGCGGCAGATGAGATGGCCGAACGGGTAATCGAATCGGTACAGCACCACAGACGCCCGCTCAAAATTGAGGATGATATAACCCTCGTAATTGTCAAATTCGATTAATTATATACCTATCAGTGCTTTTGACGCTAAGACAATAAGCAGAGCAGTACAATTTACGAATAGAAAGGGGTTCGGTATGAAAATGGAGACACGGCTCCTGGCGGTTGACGGACCCGAAAAGCGCTCAACGGCGCGCGGCGGTCGGGAAGTGACCCACGTGGTTGTACACTTCATGAGCAACGTGGTACAGAACCCGCGCGATCCATACGATATCGAACAGGTCCGTCAAATCTTTGTTGATTACAAACTGTCTTCACACTACATAATTGCCAGGGACGGACTCGTGCTGAAGCTGGTCGAGGAGGATCGCATCGCCTGGCATGCCGGCCGGGGCTTTCTGGATGACTTTCCGGAATATACAAACAAACTGAATCATTATTCAATCGGCATTGAATTTCTCGCCATCGGCAGCAGAGATGAAATGGCCCCCAAATACCTGAGCCGTGCAGCCTATGACAGACTTGACCCCGGCTTAATCGGTTACACCGACGCACAGTACCTGGCTGTAAATGAATTGCTGGCGGAGATTTACGACCGTCATTCGGCGATCGTACGTGATCGCCGCCATGTCATCGGGCATGACGAATACGCGGGAATTCGGCAACGACCCAACGACCCGAAAGTCGATCCGGGTACCCTTTTCGATTGGGATCGTGTCATGGTGTAAAGGGCTACAATGGCCTGATTTCGTCCTGATTTGGGCAAATAGGTGTCGTAAACGAAAACCGGTGTCGCGTTCAATACACCCCTGTTTTGGCCATAATCCGGTAGACACTACAAGTAAACGAATCAATCAAGGGATGATCGATTCACTACGGGGCCGAAGGGGTCTGTTGCCCGCTGGTTTCTTCGACTGGGGGCTCAGGCAATTGCTTATCAGGGCTATTTTGTTCTTGTGGGGATTTTTCTTTTTTGTCCACGGTTCTCGAAAAATATATAGCAATAGCCGCAAAAATCACATAAAGGGCCAGCCCGATTATGGCAAGCAAGCTGCCATCGAATTCATAATTGGTACTTTCTGCACCTTCCGGGATCTGATCCAGCCTGCCCGCTATCAAGGCGATCTCTTTGTCTGTCAGGCTATCGACCCGGGAAAGCGCTTCCTCGTAGCGGATTCCACTGGCCTTCAAATATGCCATCACATCCGCCCTTTCGAAAAAGGCCTTTATTCGCGCCCGGTCAGAAAGTTGTTCAGAAACCTGGTGAATGACGTGTTCAGTGGAAACCATCCCGGCTTGCACGGCAGAATGCGGATAATATAGCAAGAATATGGTAATCGAGACCATCAAACCGATAAATTTTCTAAACCGAAATATTTGTTTCATGGGTTCCTCCGACACAAATAAGGGTGACACCGCTAAATCCGGCCCTCTCTGTCAGATCAAACCATGGAGATGCATCCGACATGATTCGAACTTAACGATTACGATCTTGCAGCCCCCGGGCAAAACTAATCGGTATCCGTAATCCCGGGTTGGAATCCGCAAAAAAGTTCCCGGGAGCATCACACTCGACTTTCTTTATCACATGTCCGGCACAGTCGGCAACCAATCTGAGCGATCCGATAGATAATTCCGCTTATATGGAACTACATTCTAAGTTCGTGTGGGAGCGGTTTGCAACCGCGATTAAAATCGATAGAATTCCTTATATTCGATGTTCATTAGTTTCTTCTCAGATCAGACCGGCTGTTTTTTAGCCGGAGGCCGTGCTCGTAAGCAATTGTTATTAATATCACATTTATGGGGAAAAATCCGGTATGGGCTGTGAATAGGTTTATTTCGTCATCTACTACCTGTACTTTTCTAACGTTTGCCGGCAACCTCGGAGCGACAGCGTGCTGTGGCTAAAAGCCGTCCGACACGCAATCAGCGCGGTCCGGCCGTTTTTGGTGTTGCCAATTTTTAAAATGCGACTTATGTTACCTTTTATTCAGCAGAAAATAGTTTCGAATCCTGTGATGGTTGCGGGACAGCGGGTCCCAGTTCAGTACCGAGACGGCCTGAATGCTTTCTGCTGGATTCCGGAAGATCTTCGATGGCCGCTGCGATGAAGCGGCGCCTCTTAAGTTATCACCACGGGCGACTCCGGTTACAGAAGAAATGGCTCGCGCAGGAAAATGTTAGAGATGAACTAAACTCGGAGGTAGCTGAAAGGGGATATCGGCAAGGACAAGCGAAAAAACGCGCGGTCTCAACTGTGTTTGCGACACGGTGCGCTTCCTGACCTTTCAGAGTCACCAGTGAGGCCGGAGTTGATGATAAAAATATAGCCCGGGTTGGCCGGAGCGATTCCCAAATATAATTGAAAAGAAAGGAGCTAAAGATGGAGGTAAAGGACTATTGCAAAGCGATGTTGGCAGAGGTAACGGCCTGGAAGACGAAACTGGAGGCCATGAAAAAGACGGCTGACAGTTACGGGTCCGAGCAAAAGGAAAAAGTTCTCCCGCTGATCGGACAACTCGAGCAGGAGGTCGCGAACGCGCAGATGCGGGTAAGTCAGCTCGAGACCGAGTGCCCTTCCGACTGGTCGCCAATGAGGAATGAACTCGACGAGCTTTTCGGCACGATCGGCAGCAAACTCGATCGTGGCTTCCAGGAAATGTCTTCCCGGGAAGTTTTATGGTAGAAGTGAGCCGGGGGAGAGTGCCTGACTCTCCCCCCGACGACCGCAGGATTAGAAGTGTCAGGCTGCTCCAGTGCCTAAAAAAATATTATCCTTTCAACAAGTTCCCATTTCTCGGACAGCAATATCTTCCCCACTTTTTACCGATATTACCACCGTTGGTTACGCTGAGCCGTTTAGAGAGGCCTGTCGTGCTGCAGCCAGGCTATCTTTCGGCCCGATAACACAGTAAAGAATCATTAAGAAATATTTTTCACAATTTTCGAAAAATAATTTCGCATTCTGTTATTCCTCTCAATCTCAATCCGATATAAAATACTGTTTTAATATAAAATAATTTCCCGGGCAGATTCTGGCACAATCATTGAATTGGTTGGTAGGTGTTTAGTTTGGTTTGTCTGGTCGGAGAGCGCCAATCTGTTATTTTAATATTCCCCCAAGATGATGAGATACCTGAAAGGATATATGAATATACATTGTCACAAATTAAGAAAAGGAATGATTCTATTTCATTTTGTGTGCGCACTATTCGTTTTATCAACCGTGGGACATGCAGAATTTGATCAGAAAAAGATCTTCTCCACGAATCGAAATTTTCAAAGATATCCGATCACCTCTCAGAAGGTCGATCGATTTGACACCACGTTGAGAACCAAAGATTCACTTCCAGAGAAACCAAAAGTGACCGGAATTCCCAACCAACTGAACCATGGTAATTTATCCGGTGAAGAAATAATGCATCTGGTAGATTCCGCCCAACGGATGATGGAGCAGGCGCTCAACCTTTGTCAATTATCGCAGGAATACTGGCACAGAGGAGAGCTCGACAGCGCCATCGAATTGCTGGACCAGGCTAATTGGCTAATATTGGGGCTCAATACGTTTGAGAATGAAAATCTGATTCAGCAAAAAGAGGATTTGCGAATCACGATTTCCAGGCGCATTATCGAAATTTATGCCTCCCGCAAAATCGTGGTCAATGGAAGTCAAAATGAAATCCCGATTACCATAAACCAAAAGGTTCAATTCGAGATAGACCTCTATACGAAGGGTAGTCTGAGAAATCATTTCATTGCTTCGTTAAAACGGTCGGGTAAATACCGGCAGATGATAGTAGATATGTTGGAAGCCGAAAATCTCCCCAGAGAACTCTCATGGTTGCCGCTGATTGAAAGTGGATTCAGGGTTAAGGCGCTTTCGAAATCGCGAGCTTTGGGCTTGTGGCAATTTATACCCTCCACTGGATACAAATTTGGTCTCAGCCGCAACCAATTTATCGATGAGCGCTTAGACCCGGTAAAATCAACACAGGCTGCGGTCAACTATTTGAAAGAGCTTCACAATCACTTCGGAGATTGGTCCACGGTACTTGCCGCCTATAACTGTGGTGAGAATCGAGTTTTTAGAGTCATTCGAAATCAAAAAATAAGTTACCTGGATAACTTCTGGGATCTTTACGACCATCTTCCACAGGAGACGGCCCGCTATGTACCGAAATTTTTAGCAACGTTGCATATCGTCAACAACTTGGACAAATATGGAATGGATAAAATTCCAATTGCGCCGCCGTTGAAATTCGAATCTCTGACAGTTTCAAGGCAGATTCATCTAGACAAGGCCGCCCAAATCATCGGAATTGATCACCAGATGTTGGAGGAGCTAAATCCTGAGCTCAGGCAAAACATCGCCCCCGGCGGCAGTTATCCTCTTAAAATCCCGCCCCAAAGCAAGCAGGTATTGCTGACCAACATCAATCGAATTCTTCATCTGAATCCTGCAGGAGTCGATTTTGTCATACATCGCATACGGTCCGGCGAAACCCTTTCTCTGATCGCCCGCCGATACCAAACCAGCATAGAAAATATCATGTTGGCAAACAATCTGCATCGGGCCAATTACATCGTTTCCGGAAAGACGCTTAAAATTCCGCGAGACATAAAACCCTCCATTCGCGGAGAAACAGGCAGCTAATTGGTAAATAAGTGGAAGGGGTAATCCCGGTTTTACCCGGAACCACGCCCATGATAAGAGGTTTGCAGAGCATGGCATAAATCTCTGCCAAGGACATTGGAGGCAAATCGAACAGTTCAACCTCGAAGCCGGCAGATAAGCTGAACTGTTGATTTTCATCAAACCGTATAAAGGTCGGGTTAATTTCAGATTAGCAGAACATTAAAATTTGGTTAGGCTGGGAAATCAAGAAAGCAGCGCCGATCTTCGCTGAGCCACCGTGTATTGAATCATCTCTGGGTGACTCAGGCCGTCAATGTTTGACGGATCTGTGTAATCTGCGAAATCTGTGGATTAATTTAACCAGTCGTCAAATCATGAAAATTTCGATCCCGGCGATTAAGTATCATAGAAAAATAAAAAGAAATATACTTGTGGAAAATGCGATTCCCGGCAATCCTGCTCGAGCCACCCTCATCAATGCCAGGATAAGAACCTGATAGGCAGAATCAACCTCCGCCCGGCTTTGTCCAACAGCCGCAGCATGATAAGGCATAAACTCAGGAATAGGTATCTTTATTGATGTTCAGCTGGACTGAACTGCATGTTTCAGTCGCGACTTAAAAAGAGACAGTGTTCTTGTTCGATATGGCTAACGGATAATTGTCTTGGAATAAACATTGATTATCACGACACCTGCGATGATTAATCCCATGCCTATTACAGCCGGTATATCTGGGATTTGTTTGTATAATATGGCTCCTACCAATGCAACCAGAACAATTCCTACTCCTGCCCATATAGCGTAGGTGATGCCTACGGGAATTGTTCTTAAGACAAGCGTTAAAAGATAAAATGAGATACAATATCCAATAATAACAATCAGGCTCGGTATGAGCTTTGTAAATTGTTCAGATGCTTTTAATGCAGATGTAGCAACTACTTCTGAAACTATCGCTGCCGCGAAATATATGTATGTCATAGTCTGTCCTTTCGATGCCTTATTACTGGCATAGAGCCAACAGCAGATGCATTGAGATACATGCAAAAACACTAGAACTCATATACATAGAAAAGGTTTTGAAATTCTTTAACATTATCACCGACGGCTGTAAACCCCAAACTAAACGCGTCCGATTTCCCACCTGTCATCCTTTTCCAAATTCATGAAGCTGCACGGATAATGGCAATCAAAGCTGGAAAAAGGTTTGGCTTTTATTTAGGCCCGCATGATTTACGCCGCCATACCGCAACATATGCGTCCAGGGCCGGCCTTCCGATCGAAATCAAATTTAAAATCATCCTCCAGCGCGCCAATTTTCCAACGACTCAGCTACACCTTGGGAAGATCAGCGATACCGGGGCCATCCGGTGGATTGAAAACTTGTATGCGCAATAATATCAAGGGCGATCTTTTTTTGAGATCGCCCTATTTACCGAGCGATAAATTATGCGTATCTCACAAATTTCAGCCGGTT
>JASJCE010000042.1 GCA_030066155.1 Desulfobacterales bacterium
CTGCCCCAGGAAAGTCATCACGGCATCCTGCAGGCCATCGCCGGCTTGCAGACCCATAGCATCAATCAACAGCGCACCGGCTGGGCCCGTGAGGTCGGGGTATTTCGAGACAGCGGGCCATATTTTTACTTTGTCGGCTGTCTGCCTTTTTTTGATGTGACCTTCCGCTATCTGAATCTGTCTCCGTTAGATCCCGCCCGCAGCATGCTCAAGCTGCTCAACAAGATGGGAATCGAACCGGTTATCAGCGACCACGAACGCTGCTGCGGCCACGATGCCTTGTGGTGTGGCGATCAGACCACATTCCGCAAACTGGCCGAACGGAATATCGAGGTAATTGAAAGGTCCGGCGCCCAAACGGCGCTGTTCAGTTGTCCGGAAGGCTATATCACCTTCAAAAAGTATTATCCAAAGCATTTTGGTGCGTTGCCTTTTGAAGTGGAGCACATGACGGAGTTTCTGGCGCGTGAACTGCCCAAAACAGATTTGACACTTCATACAACTTCCCCTGAGACGGTTACGTACCATGATCCATGTCGCCTGGGCCGCCTGGCCGGAATATATGATGCACCTCGACAGCTGATAGACATGCTGCCGGAAGTAACGCTGGTAGAAATGGAGCGCATTCGTGAAAACGCTCTTTGCTGTGGGACCAGCGCCTGGATGGAGTGCGCCAGCCATTCAAAAACGATTCAAACCGAACGGATGCAGGAAGCCATCCAGACCAGTGCCCAAACCCTGATAACGGCCTGCCCCAAGTGCCAGATCCATTTTACCTGCGCTCAGAGCGAATCGGATATCAATTTGAGAGTGACTGATCTTTACACGTTTTTAGCGGGAAGATTGGAAAGATGAAGGATCGGCCAATCCACTGATATTGCTTGCCGTAAGGTTCATGAGCGATCCCCAATAAGGTGAAAATAGCCACCGTAATACACGATAATCAGATTCATGGCTGATTTCCTGTCTTCGATCTGTCGAATCATATCGTATAATCGCTGCATCCGGATTTGGATATCCGCCCACAAGTAAGTATCAAGCCCCAGCATTTGACGAAAATCTATGCATTTTGAAAAACTATTTGACAAAATGTATATCATTCCGTTTAATGAATAACCAAAAGGGGGTAGCCAATGAGCATCAATCGACTGTTGGAACTTCATGACCTGGCAAAGCAAGACACCCGAAAGTACGACCGTAGGCGCTTCCTGTTCCCACAATTGATAGGAGACACCGGCAAACATTTCACCGGAATTGTGGGCGCCCGCGGGACCGGAAAGACCGTCTTGCTCCGGCAGTACGCGCTCGAGCACGACGACGCATTTTACCTGTCTGCAGACACCCTCGACCGGGATGATGATGCCTGGGAACTTATTCGGAAACTAAATCAGCACTACAAATTCCGAACGTTCCTTCTGGATGAAGTCCACTTTCTCCCAGACCCGACAGCCCTGCTGAAACGTTTCTATGACTTTGTCGATGTTCGCATTCTGTTCTCGAGTTCCGTCGCACTTGCAATGCAAGCTTCTGCCCACGATCTGTCTCGCCGGGTGCGGTTGATAAATCTTCATGGCTTCTCCTTTCGAGAATACCTGACCTTCACCCAAGGTATCTCCCTCCCTGCACTCGAACTGGAGCAGATCGCTGATGACAAATGGGAGCCGGACCACCTCCGTGCAGGACGATTTTTTGATGAATATTTGCAAGGAGGCATACTTCCATTTTCACTCGAAGAGCCTGAACCGTTTCATTTTCTTGAGAGTATTCTTGAAAAAGTGATCACCCGTGACATTCCCTCTGTGGTTCGCCTTGTTGTTGATGAACTGGAGACCATCCGGCGTTTAGTCAAGTTTGTTGGACGTTCAGCGGTTGACGGCATCAACTACTCGAGTTTGTCCAGAAACTTAGGCATCACAAAGTACAAGGCGGAGCAATACGTCGACTGTCTCGAGAAGGCGTTTCTTCTACACCAGGTCTTTCCGGCAGGGACGAACGTCCTTCGTGAGCCGAAGGTCCTTATGACGCCACCCAACCGCCTGCTCTACAGAGATTTTGAAGATGCAAAGGGTGGTCTTCGCGAGGATTATTTCGTGGAGGCTATGAAGCAGGCCGGCATCCGGTTCCAGTATTTAAAGAGCACTCGGGGCGCTAAAACGCCGGACTATCTGATCGAGGATGCTCCCACGAAACTTGCTGTTGAAATCGGCGGTCCAAGTAAAGGCCGCCAGCAGTTCAAGGGGGTGGAGATCGATCGCAAAATCGTGTTCATGCACAGCCATGCGCCTGAGAAAGGAAGGCTGCCCCTGTTCCTGTTAGGGTACCTGACTTAAGCTCGTATAGCGTCCCATAGCTTATCATAGCACTACGTCCCAAATTTTCTCGTGAGTCAGATGACCGTAGTTTATTTCGGTCTATTAAAGCGAGGAATAAAGCGAGGTGTCTGTTCCATGTATTCTGAGTATTCTGCACCGAAACTCGCCGTCAATTCTTTCTCTTCTTTCAAAGCCAGCCGGTAATAAACCACAATCAAGAAACAATATATTCGAAACTATAGTGAGAGAAAAATAAACACGTATTGGTCTGACAGGTCTCTGTCAATGTCTCTTTTCGTTTCGGATTAAAACTACGATAGGCTCAAATGTCAATCGACTTAGCGTTTAACCGGGATCTTCGGGATGTCCTTCAAGTTTCCTCCCGATTGAGTTGAAACTGATTGGAATTTATGAGATATCATTTAATTGTTGAATGTAAGGGCATCGATGACGAAAAAGAATTTGGAATCCCGCAAATATTCCATCTTCAATTGTCAATCTTAAACTATCCGGCCCGCCGCCGAATCTGTGTTGGGCTTGAGGGAAATCCATGTATTATCCAAGCTTTCGCATCGGGATCGAGGAAGAATATCAGTTGATTGACCCGCGTAGCTGGGAGCTGATCGGTTACGTGACCCATTCAATGGGCGGTGCCCAGGTTATCGCCCCGGAACTGCAATCGGATCTCGAGTTTGCCGAATATCTGCAGAACACCATGCGCAGCAGCGAGACACCCGTTTGCACCGATATCAAATCACTTCATGATCATCTGCTGCGCAGGCGCAGCACCATCTTGGAACTTGCCGAATCACACGGCCTGAAAGTCGCCGCTGCCGGCACCCATCCCTTCAGTCGCTGGGAGAGTGCTCCCCTGCAAACCGCACACTATCGGATCATGGCCAACGATGCCGAAATGATTGCACGGCGCATGCTGGCGTTCGGCATGCACGTGCATGTCGGCATTGAAGATCGCGAGCTGGCGATCGATGTCATGAACACGCTGCGCTATATTCTGCCTCACATCCTGTCGCTTTCCACCAGCTCGCCTTTTTGGGTCAGGCGAAATACCGGGCTGAAAAGTTACCGCAACGTGTTATTGGACGCCCTGCCGCGCACCGGCATTCCGGGTCGATTTCAGGGATACCAGGAATACCATGACTACGTCGACACCCTGGTGCGAACCAACAGCATCTCGGACGTCAGCCGTATCTGGTACGACATCCTGCCCCACTACCGCTACCCGACCCTCTACGTCCGAATCTGCGACATGGTGCCGAGCTGTAATGACGCATTAGCTATCACCGCCCTGCTCCAGGCTACGGTTTCCTGGATGGTGGACCTGCGCCTGAACAACATGGCGTTTCGAAGCTACGAACGCACCTTGATTGAAGAAAACAAGTGGCGTGCGGTACGCTACGGCCTCGAAGGCAATCTGATCGATTTCGGTATCGAAAGAGAGATGCCGACCCGTGATCTTATTCGGGAATTGCTGGATCTGGTTGCTCCCCAGGCGAGCAAGCTCAATAATATAGATGAACTGAACCACATCCACACCATTCTGGACCGCGGCACGAGTGCCGATCAGCAGCTTCAGGTCTGGCAGGAAGCGGACCAGGATTGCAAGGCGGTGGTAAAGTTTCTGGTCGGAAAAACGGAGGACATCCCATGACGCCGCGACCTACTCTGACCGTCGGCATCGAGGAAGAATATCAGATCGTCGATCCGCAAACACGTGAACTTCGCTCTTACATAACCGAATTCATTGACGATGTTAAACCGCCAGAGATGGAATACGAACTTAAACCGGAACTCCACCAGGCCATGGTGGAAATGGGTACACCCGTCTGCAGCAATATCGAACAAGTCAAAGAGGCGCTCGTCAGGCAGCGCCGCTACATCTGTCAACTGGCGCAGAGCAAAGGCGTGGAAATCGTGGCAGCCTCCACACATCCGTTCAGCCGCTGGATGGATCAACCGGTGACACCCTACGCGAGATATCTGGGGGTACTGGAAGAAATGCAGCTGCTAGCTCAGCGATTGCTCATATTCGGCATGCACGTGCACATTGGGGTGGAAGATCGCGCATTTGCCGTCGACGCCATGAATGTTGTGCGCTACTTGCTGCCCCATATATTGGCGCTCAGCACCAGCAGTCCGTTCTGGATGGGGCGCCGGACCGGACTGAAGAGCTACCGGGCCAATATCTTCGAGGACTTTCCGCGCTCGGGCATCTCGGATATTTACCCCACACCGGCCGACTACGACGCCCTGATCCAAACGCTGGTCAATACCGGCTGTATTCCCGATGCCAGCAAGATCTGGTGGGACGTGCGCCCCCATCATCAATACCCCACCCTCGAGTTTCGGGTCTGTGATATCTGCACGCGGCTAGAGGAAGCCGTTGCCATCGCTGCGCTTTTTCAGGCTATTGTGCTCTGGCTCTGGAACCTGCGCCGCAAAAATATTACTTTTCGGGTCTACCGGCGCGAATTAATCGAAGAAAATCGGTGGCGTGCAGCACGATATGGTCTGGACGGCAAGTTCATCGACTTCGGCAAATCGATTGAACTGCCCGCACGCCAGCTCATTGGAGAATTGCTCGAACTCTTGGCTGAAGAAGTGGATGAACTGGGCACGTCTGCTTACATTGACCCCATCCAATCCATATTGGCTGAAGGCACCAGCGCCGATCGCCAGCTGCGCATATATGAAGAGACAGATGGCGATCTAAAGGCGGTGGTTGATCATTTGATCGCTGAGACCAAAGAGCGTATTTAGTCATTATTTCTTGGACTCATCATACTCATCTTGCAGAAAAGTCCAGGCTTGTTTTTCCAACAGCATTATCCCAACTGAATAATGACCATTGAAAGGTCCTTCATGATTCTTTTTGATATATTTTATTTCAGACTTAAATATCTCTGAAGGTTCCATTTCATCTTCCGAATGATACCGCATATCCAGAATTTGACCAACCTTGAGATGCTTCAAAATAGATGATCCCTCCTTAACCAGAAAGCTTGCTCCTTTTGATGAGATATCTTTTAATTTGAACAGATAAATCGGTAAAGAGGATAATTTCATTTCAACACTATGGAATTTCCTTGACGGCTCTCTTGCCTCGGATCTTCTGTCGGAATGATTTTTTTCAGTGATTTCTTCAGCCATTGTTCTCCTCAACAATTTGTTCAGTTATAAATTATACCAGGATCCCATAAAAGATCCACAAATAATGATTTCAAAAATCTTCCCCAATAAAAGGGGAGCGTACTCGGCTATTCGAAATGTAGCGGTCGATTTGGTCAATTAATATGGTAGAGTTGATTGCTTTGAGGATTGTGTCGCGGATTATAATGAAGATGGCATGGTCAACGAGGATGACTTGTCGGATTTCGCTTCCAACTATGGAATTATCGAAGGACCCGTTCCATAACATTAGCGTCGCTGCTGTTCCAGTATGTTGCCGTTTCATCCACGCTAACTTCGATGGTGCTGATGAAGCAGCCGCCGCTCCCACCGTTGTTTGCGCCGGAATCTGTTTCGTTTGCCGGCGAATTGGTTGAGTTTGAGCCAGACGGGTTTGATTGCGAATTGCTGTCTGTGACACTCAACGCGTCCACCGGTCCGATGTATCCGCTGCTCAAGGCAACATCGTCAAACCATACGACATTCGCTTTGGGGTTGTTGTGTATATAAACCCCGAGGGTAATTCGCTTCAATTTGAGGTCATTGGTCGTACGCCAGTTGAATCCCTTCAAATGCATATAAAGCTGACCGTCAATCCAGGCGGCCATTTCGCCGTTGTCTTGACCGGCGTCATTGGATTTGATCATTATTTCCATGCAGTACCATCGATCCCTTTCGGGTATTAGCGGAGGATTCGGGAAAAAGCTGTTTCCCCAGTAATGGATGTCCGGTATGCCGTCTCCATTGTCATCATAAATATCCGGCTGCATTTCGTGCCAGTAGGTATAAAATTGCATTCTACCGGGAGACGGTAGGCTTTCCCAACTGCTCCAAGGCTCAAAACCGGTGCCAAACCGATCATCTCCATTAGGTTTAATCCCGGCTTTTCCCATTTCGCCCCACTTATTATCACCCTGGACCGCGTAAATGCTGCAAAAGTGCATACCCCAGCCCTGGTTAAAATCGTCTGCAAATTTGCAATAAAATCGATAGTGAACTTTATCGTATCCGGGATGGAACCAATACTTAATACTCGAGGTGGAAGAGTCGTCACCTTCATATGGGGCCAAACACCTCAACGAATAATCGCCTGTATGCGCCCGGCGGGAATCGCGCAGCACTTCAGGCGGTCCCCAGGCGTCGAACCACTCATTGAAATTCCCATCTTCGAAATCTTCCTCGAAAAATACGGTTCCACTTTCTTCCAATATAGCCAGAGCATGCGGATCATTTAAGGTCTCGTTGGTGACATCTTCGACCGCAGATACCACAGAGGGAATAAAACCGATCAGTAGCGAAAACACAAAAACTGCCCATCTGAAATGCAAAACAATTTTATTTTTTTCATTTATCATATCTCACAAACCTTTTCGATGCGGCGTAATACCTGCGCAGCAAACAGTCATTGCCAGGCACTGTTTATCGAAATTAAATCAAGATACGACACGTTGGACATATGATTTATTAGATTGCAATAAGTGTGCAAAAATATGAGAAATCATAACCCATCCGCAATACTCACCAATCAATTCAGATTTCGGTTTGGCGTATCAAAATGTCTAATTTTGTAGACATCAATGTGACCTTTTGACGACGGGTACTCCTTTTCGCTGTTATTTTCGGCTGCCGCTTTATCGGGAAATTGTAGGAAGTGGAGAACAGACTGATTGTTCAAGAAAGCTCAAGAGGCGGAGAGGACGTTAATTCCTTATCTGTGATCATTGCGAATAAATACTTATTATCAAATTAATTTCGAATTCATGACAATCGCTAGCGGTAAATCCCTGACACTATCAAGGATTGCATCAGGATTTTCCGTTTCTAAAGCGAGTAAATTATCAAATCCCGTCAGAACGCCGATGGTTTTCATTCCAGCGGCCTTGCCGGCTTTTATATCTATGCGGGCGTCGCCCACATATACGCTTTTGGCAGGGGCAACGCCAAGGCGTCGAATACATTGGATAAGCGGTTCCGCGGCGGGCTTTTTATTTTTGACATCATCTGCAGTAATAATTACCTCAATCATTTTATCGATACCGGTACTTTTCAGCATTTGCCGCTTGTACGTCATGTTCTCTTCCGGCGTAGACGTCACAATGCCGATTTTCATCCCCTCATCGGATATTGCCTCTAAAATTTTTCCAGCACCGGGTATCAATTTTAAATGCTTTGCAAAAAGCCGCGGATAGATTTCCTTGGTGATTTCCGTGGCCCGTTCGATAACCTTTATCTTACGATCTTGCAAGTTTTCCGGCAATACACTATCCCATTGAAAATTACCGTCTTTGGCAGCCTCGACAAACGCTTCTCTAGGAACCGGCGGTAGGCCAAGTCTGTCAAAAACAATATCTACAATTTTATAATAGATTCCGATGGAGTCGATCAGTGTTCCATCCAGGTCAAAGAGCACCGCATCGACCTTCATTTTCAAAGCTTGAGTTGGTTCGGCAGACAACACATTCGTCAACTTAACACAATCTCCATCATCTAAATTCAAGGCATTCTTCAGCCTGCGATCGGAAATAATTTCAACAATGTTTTTCCCATGAATCCTGACTTCCCCGGCCGGCATGACAATTGCCGCGGGAATATGTTCCACCATAACCGGATGGGCCTTTCCGGAGCAAAAATTGGAATCCGGCGGAATGAATTCGATCTTAGCTTCCTCCTCAAGAACTTTAACCCTGGGTATGTCATCAGATGCTATCTCTATATTCAAGGTTCCGGCATAGGGTTTGAAACCCAACTTATCCAGGCATTGTTCCTGGAACCAATCCAACTGGGTAAAAAAAGCCCCTTGCTTCACCCCGCTAACGATTCTACCGCTGATGCGCCATTTTTTTTCCATCAATATCCCTTAAGCCCTACGGCCCCAGCCGCTAATCAAGCCCTGAAATACTAAATGCTCCAATCCCTAAATCCCTCAATTCCTCAATTCCCTTATTTACTTTCGCAATCTGATCCGTATTTCATCCGTTACTTCATCAATGGAAATTATCTCAAAATCAATGTCCCGGATCATTTCAACAACCTGGTCCCGTTGATAGGTTTTTATGGGCCTTAAAAGCCTGATCGATGTATAAATCCATAAATAGAAACGTTCCCGTTTAGTGAGTGATGCCCTCCATTTGTTTCGATCGATGCAAAGCGCAATTTTGGCGGGATCATATATCCACGCCTGGCCGCCATTTCTTAAAACACGATAGATCTCCTCAAATACCTTTACCGGATTTTTCAAGGAATGAAGCATACCGGTACTGAGCACCATATCAAAGGACGCATCATCAAAGCGCAAGCTGGCAGAGTTTCCCACTAAAAATTCCAAATTATCGGCGAAACCGGCTTTCAGCGCATTTTGCCGGGCCATTCGGATTAACCTGCGGCTCAAATCAATGCCTGTAATCTTTACTTTTTCGGCCCTTTTTACGATCTCGATGGGCAGGTAACCCGGCCCGGTGCCCAGGTCCAGAATCCGGCCTTTTTCAAATTCTGAAACAATTTCAGCCGCTACTTTAGAATAGTAAATGTCAATTGCCAGGCGCGTGGCCTTTTCATAAGCAGATGCCAGGGGCCCTGGAATCCTTTCAATTTTAATCCATTGTTTCATTAGGCCGCAGATTTTTTGCTCTGTCAGTAACCGGGAGATAATCTGTAATTAAACATAGAAATAAACCAACGATAAGGTCGAATGTCAATCGATTTACGGCTTTAGCTTGGGGGACGTCCTTTAGTTATTAAGTTTTTGAAACAGATGCATTACAAACTTAAAAAGTAAAGGACGTCCCCTAAAATCCTGAATAATTGGCACACGAATTGCTGAGAACATCAGGTGGTCAGGTCATCGTTTCTAAACGTAAGCCATCCTTTACCAATTTTTTTTTGCGATTGAGGGGTGGATTTATCACCCGGAACAGCAACCAAGAGGTGCGAATGATCACAATCCGGTTTAAAACAAAAAAAATGTATTGCTCCTTTTTTCTATTAATCATTTTAATAGCGGGCGGTTTCAACGCATGCAAATCCGGAAGTGGCGGCAGCGACGGTTCCAACAACGGCACAAACAACCGGGCCCCGTCCGCGATTATCAGCACACCCGATATCAATGGGCTTACGGTCAGGTTGGATGCCGCCGACACTTCCGATCCTGATGGCGATTCACTGTCGTACAATTGGGACTTTGGCGACAGCCATACCGACACGGGCGGCAGCTGCATGCACACTTATCCTGACGAAGGCGACTACCTGGTTACCTTGACGGTCAGTGACGGTCGATTGAGCTCTACGGACACCCGCTGGATTACCGTTAACCGACCTGCGTCTGGGTTCCCTCAACCCTTTGACACCGACTCTCAATACCTGGAATCGATCTTCGTGGCACTTTCCGGCAGCGACCTCAGCGGTGACGGCAGCCCGCAGGCGCCTTTTGCCACAGTTCCGCATGCCCTCTCCCAGGCGGCAGCCGGCAGCCGCATTCGGGTTCAAGCCGGAACCTACGGTGCCATTGGTACGTTAACCGGCATTCATGGCACTGCAACGCAGCCCATTGCCATTGTGGCCGACGGCGAGGTGATTATCGATGCCGGAGGTTCGGGCAGTGGAATGCGAATCAGCGATTCAAGCTACGTTGTCATCGAGGGGCTTACCTTCCAGAATACCGGCGTGCACGGTGTAAACATCGATGATGGCGGAGATTATACCACTCCTGCTCACCATATCGTGGTGCGAAACGTGACATTCCGGGATATCGGCAGCGGCGGCAATAACGACTGCCTGAAGATGTCCGGTGTTGATGATTTTTACATCAGCGGCTGTGAATTTCAGGAGTGCAATCGCGGTGAAGCCATCGATATGGTGGGTTGCCATGACGGGGTTATCACCGGTAATTTTGTGCACAATGTCCTGCAAAACGGTGTGCAGACCAAAGGAGGCAGCGCTGATGTGCTCATCCACGGTAATCGCTTTGAGGATATTCCCCAGCGAGCCATCAATGCCGGCGGCAGTACCGGAGCGCCATATTTCCGGCCCCTGAATGCTCAATACGAAGCGTCCCGCATTCAAATTGTGGCCAACACTTTCCTGCGCACCGGCTCGGCCCCGGTTGCCTTTGCGGGCTGCGATAACTGTGTCTTCGCCAATAATACCATCATCGAGCCCCAGAACTATGTCGCCCGAATCCTGGAAGAGAATACAGCTCTGACGGCCGGACATGATGGTTACTTCATAAACAACGTCCTGGTGTTCAATACCGCCGATATTAACGGCTGGTCCTATGTCAATGTCGGGCCCGGCACGCATCCCAACACGTTTACATTTGGCTGGAACCTCTGGTACGCGTTGGATGATTCGAGTTTCAGCGGACCGGTCTATCGGGACGGGGTGCCGCCTGAAACCAACTCCATTATCCAAGAGAACCCACTGCTGGCCGACCTGAATGGTGGCGATTATCGTATTCCCGATAGCAGCCCGGCCCGTGGTGTCGGCCGAAGTGTACCGCGCGGGGCCGTGGCTGATTTTAGCCGGTTGCCTTTTGATCATCCTCCCAGCATCGGTGCGTTTGAGGTGCCCTGATTTGGGATGGCAGATTTGGAGTTAAGGCCTATTCGTCTTTTTAAGAAAAGAATCTCAATAAATTACAACTTGTAGATTTTGATGGAGTAGCCGGTCACAACTTCTAATCACCGATCAATTCGGATAAAGGATTTGACGGCCCCGAAAGCAGAAGAAATGGCAACGCCGGCACCGCATTTCAGTCGTTTCCAGTCATTGTGGGCCAGCAGGGAACCGGCCGCAAAAAGCATCTTGAAAGCCGGCTGGCGGGAACTGTTCAGGGGACGAAATGAGTCGTCGATTTCCACGCCGGCCTGGTTTACGAGATGCCCCCGGGTATCCAGGAAGTTCCGGCGATGCCAGGCACTTCGATCGCCGGGCTGGTAGACCGGCAGATCAAATACGGTTTCTCTGATACGTTGTCGGTCGGCGTGTAATCCCCCGCCGATAAAGCGACCGCTTGCCAGAATAATACCCCTGGATCGCACGATTTGCTCAGCTGTAGTCCGGCCTATCCGAGTTTCAAAGTAATTGTCCGTCTGGTGTTGAACCTCCAGCACCCGGTTCTGAGAAAGGTAATGAACACCTTTGGCACGCAAGCCCCTTTCAAACACTTCTTTCAGGCGCAAGCCGGATATGGATGGCGGTATCGTGGGGATTTCAAAGAGTGGCACACCGATCATCTCTTCCAGATCGGCGACCACTTCCTCAGTGCGATAAAGACCTAAAGTGGCCGGCAGCCCGACGATCTGCGCCCCTTTGATATGTGGTTTCAGGGTCTGAGCTAATTTTCTGCGATTCTGAGGCAGAATCAACGCACCCGCCATGTGCTCGGTGAAGACTTCATTGAGGTGATCGGTGTCCGGGAACGAAACGCGGGCGGTGCGCAAATCCGGCCAATCAGGTTGCAACGCCGCTGCAATCTGGCGGGCACTGAATCCCTTCAAGCCCCGGAAATCAATCAGCACACAGGCCGTTTTTTTTTCCAATGCCACGACACCATTCCACATGGTTCGCGGAACACAGTACGTAGGCTTTCGGGTTCCCAGGGACGTTAGTGCTGCGCTGTTTTGATTCATGCGCCTGACATAGAGAAGGCCGCCGTCCTCCAAAAAATTCAGGATCTCCTCGAAAGCGGCCCGGATGTCGGCTTTGGGCATCCGGGCATACGGGTGTTTCGGGATATCCCGCACCAGGATATCGATCCCTTCCCACGGATCAGTCCATGCATTTTCTTTTTTACCTGCCGGATGAACACCCAATAAATCTAGAAAACCCGTGGCAAAATTTATCTCTCCAACCTGGCCGACTGCAACGCAGGACAGCCCCCGGTTGACCGCAAACAACGTTGCGGCCAACCCGGCCAGTCCGGTACCGATGATACAGACGTCTGCTTTTACTATTTCCCTGTTGCTCATTGATTATAGGAATCCTGCAGAATTATAAGCACCGCTTGTACTATGAATAACAAATTCCAAGCACTAAATTGTAAAAAGACCTATTTCTTCATTCCTCCAACGCTCCGATACTCCATTACTCCACAAACCTTCCATTCAAAGTTCCAATCCAAAAAACCCGCAATACAGGGCTTCCAGCAGCTCGGCCTGAACGAGCTGTTTGTCCCAAAGCGTGGGGTGTTGCCCTTTCCAGCGCTGGTTGAGAAAACCTTTGAGATTGGTTAGGCTCTCTTTCAATGCCAACTTGCCTTGATCGTACATGTAAGAAGTAACCCGTACACCGCAAAAAGTTCCCTGACAGGCACCTTTACCGATTCTGCTCCGCAAGGCAATGGCCTTTAGGTCCGGCTGGCCGCCCTGTTCACGGATGGAGTCGATTATGGCGTCGACCGCACTTTTGGGGACCATTTCGCATTCACACAGCAGGATATCGTCGGGTTCGTGATTTTTTAGCCACAGTTTAGGCGCCAGACCCGGTTGGGTCCATTTGGCCGGCTGGGATACGGCAAGGGGCTCCGTGCGCGTTAGACATGGCTGAGATATTCCCAGCCGGCGACAAACCAGATCGGAAGTTTTTTCCGCCATCAAACGATAGGTGGTTAGCTTGCCCCCGGAAATCGTCGTAAAATTTTCAAGGCCGTCTTCACTGTGATCGATCAGGGCAAAACTGCGGCTGATGCTGCGATCGTCGGATGCCGATCGTGAGCCTACCAGGGGCCTGACACCGGCATATGCCCGAATATATCGCGCGGTTTCAAGATCCGGAATCATTTTGCCGGCTTCACTCACCATGGTATCAACCTCTTCAACCGTCGGAAAAATTTGATCCAGATCGTCTATTCGGATAGAGGTTGTTCCGAGAATAGACACGGTCCCGCCGGGGACCAGAATGTCGGCACTGGCCGAAGGGCGCAGGCGGTTGACGACCCGATCGGTGATCCGGTTGTGAGTGACGATCAGACTCCCCTTGGAGTAAACAACATCAATAGCGGCTCCCGCCAGTTCGGCAACCACACCCGCCCAGGCTCCCGTGGCATTAACCACCTGCTCGGCTTCAATGGTTAATTCTTCGCCGGTAATGATGTTTCGGAGATGGGTTTTTTTAATTTTCTTATTGCCGATATCGAAGCCAACCACTTTGGTGAAACGCAACAATGTACTGCCCAGTTCCTGCGCCTGGGCCATATTTTCCATGGACAGCTTGAACGGATCAATGGATGCGTCTTCCACCAGATAGGCCGCAATTAATTTTTCGGAAAGCACAGGCTCGAGTTCCCGGGCCTCATTGACATCCAGCTCCTGGACCGGGATCCGGCATTGACCGCACAGATGGGGAAAATCCGCCACGTAAGATTCATCATCACCTTCCACGGCAACAAACAATCCGCCGGTGTCTTCAATGCATTGCGGGGCCAGTTTTTTGAGAAGCTCCCCTTCTTCGCGGCATTCTATGGCGCTGCCCTGATCAGCAAAGACGTAGCGGCCGCCGCTGTGCAATAGTCCGTGATTGGCGCCGGATGCGCCGGAATTGATATCGCGGTATTCGGTTAGTATACATTGAACTCCACGCAGGGCCAGATCTCTGGCAATACCGGTTCCAGTGGACCCTCCGCCAATAATGAGCACCTGAGTTTTCAAAAGCTGCAACTCCAATTACGCCGCCTTAAAAATTAAACGAAAACTTTCACTTGCGAAAATAATTTCATGGTGGTAGAGGGATAGAATCTATTTCGTGCCGCTTCTTCAACATTTCCGAACGAATAATTATCAAAACATCTGATAATTGTCACGCTATATTTTCGATATACAACATTGTAGCAATTATTTTCATAATAGAAAATTGCGGTGTTTCAGTTTTTTATGGAGATCAGATGAATATCAATGACGGAAATTTGAAAAATCGAGACACTGAGACAATCGGCCAGGATTCGATGAACCAACAAACTGAGAAAACAAAAACCAAATCCGTGCGTCGACGTCATGAAAAGATTCAACACCTGGTTCAGGCCAGAGGATTTGTCACCATTGATGACCTGGCCCAGGAATTCGGGGTAACACCCCAGACCATACGACGAGATATCAATACCTTGAGTGAGGGGGGGCAGATCCATCGCTATCATGGCGGCGCCGGATCGGGTTCAAGCATTGAAAATGTGGCCTATACCGAACGCAAGATACTATGTCAAATTGAGAAGCAACGTATCGCGCAAACGGTGGCCGAAAATATTCCGGACAATGTATCCTTATTCATCAATATTGGCACCACCACCGAGGAAATCGCCAAGGCGCTTATCAGCCACCGAGGCCTCAGAGTCATTACCAACAATCTGAATGTCGCCTCCATATTAAGCGGTAACCCTAATTTCGAAATTATAATTGCCGGCGGTCTCGTCAGGCCTCGAGACTGCGGAATTATCGGTCCGCTCACCATCGATTTTATCCAGCAGTTTCGGGTTGACTACGGCATCATCGGCATCAGTGGAATTGATGAGGATGGAACCCTCCTTGATTTTGACTACCGGGAGGTGCGAGCCTCCCGGGCGATTATCGACAATTCCCGCAAGGTGTTTCTGGCAACTGACCATACGAAATTTGGCCGAAATGCTATGGTGCGGCTGGGAGGAATAGACGAAATCGATGCCCTGTTCACCGATCGGCAGCCTCCGTCTGCATTATCCGAGGTCATGAATGCGGCGGATGTTCAGCTCTTTGTACCTTAACCGGAATCTTCGCTATCGCATGATCTGTGGCAGAATCATAAAAATAGGTAAATTAAACTTTCATAAAAGAAAAAAGTGAATATCATTTACGGGTGGATAAAATAAAAATTTTATTCCCATTACTTGCGAAACTTAATAAATGATGCTATCGGGAATAGGATTCAACCCGCCCTGCCTCGTTGTAAACAATGCAAAATATAACCGACGGCTATCCATCACAAGAAACGGAGTCGCTCAATGGGTCTGTCGCTGCAGAAGATAGATAAGATTGTCGGCCGTGAGGACCATCTCAGAGACATCAACCTCGAGTTTGAATCTGGGTCCCGCAATGTCCTGTTAGGCCGCACCCTGGCCGGCAAAACCTCCCTGCTGCGGATCATGGCCGGCATCGATCGACCCACCCGGGGTCAAGTGCTGATCGACGGCCGGGATGTTACCGGCGTGTCGGTACGCAAACGCAGCGTAGCCATGGTCTATCAGCAATTTATCAACTACCCGTCCCTTACCGTTTATAAGAACATTGCATCCCCGCTAAAAGTCAGCGGCGTGCCGAAACCCGAAATCGACCGGCGGGTTCGCGAAACAGCCGGGATGCTGCACCTTGAAGATTTCCTTGATCGGCTGCCGGCCGAACTCAGCGGCGGGCAGCAGCAGCGAATCGCCATCGCCCGGGCACTGGTCAAAGATGCCCATCTCCTGCTGATGGATGAGCCCCTGGTTAACCTGGACTATAAACTGCGTGAAGAGTTGAGAATAGAGCTCCAGGAAATCTTTGAGCGGCGGGAGGCGATTGTTGTCTACACAACCACTGAGCCGACCGAGGCCTTGATGCTGGGGGGCAATGTGGTCGTTATGGATGAAGGCCGAACTTTGCAGACCGGTCTCACGCCCGAGGTCTATCACAATCCCGCCACCGCTAAAGTCGCGGAAGTATTCAGTGATCCCCCCATTAACTATCTTTCCGGCAGTATTCAAGATCAAACGGCACGTCTGGGTGAAGGCATTGAGTTTCCGTTGAGCAACCATTTGAAAGGCCTGCCTGCCGCGAATTACATTTTTGGGGTTCGCTCAAACCATTTATCTTTAACACAAACGGGATCCGCCAACACGGAACTCCAATCCACAGTCGAACTGTCGGAAATAAACGGTTCGGAAACCTTCATACACGTCAGCTATGACAACTCACGGCTGGTGGTTCAGGAAGACGGTGTGCTTCATCATCGGATGGGCGAGGAAGTATCCATTTTTGTTAACCCGAACAGCTTTTTTGTCTTCGACACCAACGGTGAATTGGTGGCATCACCAACACGGGGGAACCTCGATCATTAGTTCCAATAGTTGAGATAGGAGAACGGTATGGCGCGCATCGAATTGAACGAGATCGCCCACAGCTATTTGAAAAAACCCAAAGACGAATCCGACTATGCCCTTAAACGCATTCACAACGAGTGGGACGACGGCGGGGCCTATGCCCTGCTGGGGCCATCCGGATGCGGGAAAACCACTCTGCTGAATGTGATCTCCGGTTTGTTAACTCCCAGCATGGGACGGGTATTATATGATGGGAAGGATGTCACGGATCTGCCGCCGGAAAAACGCAACATCGCTCAAGTATTTCAATTTCCAGTACTATACGACACGATGTCAGTCTTCAATAACCTGGCCTTTCCGTTGCGCAATCGCGGCGTTGATGAAGACGAAGTTAAAAAACGGGTTCTGGAAGTTGCCGAAATTCTCGACCTGACGCCTTTTCTGAGAAAAAGAGCAGCTGGTTTGGCGGCCGATGCCAAGCAAAAGATATCATTGGGCCGGGGCCTGGTTCGAAGCGATGTGGCGGCTATCCTGTTCGATGAACCCCTGACGGTGATCGACCCCCATCTGAAGTGGCACCTCAGACGAAAGTTAAAGGAAATCCATGAACAACTGAAGCTGACCCTTATCTACGTGACTCATGATCAGGTCGAAGCGTTAACGTTCGCCGACCAGGTGATGGTCATGTACGAAGGTGAACTGGTTCAGATCGGAACCCCCCAGGAGCTTTTCGAAAATCCAAGGCATAAATTCGTCGGCTTTTTTATCGGCAGCCCCGGAATGAATTTTTTGACCTGCCAACTCGACGGCAACGTCGCCAGGGTGGACGGCGCCAGCATTGTTCTGGATGATGAAACCGCAGCATTGGGCCAAAAGGCCGAGGGAAAAATGGAAATCGGCATTCGCCCGATGTACCTGGAAGTGCATCCCGAATCTATTGAAAACGGCATACAAGCAGCGGTCAAGTCGGTCGAAGACCAGGGCAGTTTCAAAATTCTAACTGTCAATATGGCCGGTCATAATTTGCGTGCCCGTTTGCCCGAAGAACAACCCGTGCCGTCAGGCGAGGCTTGGCTTCGATTTCCGCCGCAATGGACCAAACTATTTGCCAACGAAAGGTTGGTGAATAATAAAACCGACTGAGTAACAACCGGTCAAATAAACGAAAAGAATTATTCGTTTTGGGATTAAATTGACGGGCCTCACTCAATGCTAATCGCTGGGAGGCCGGAGGCCGGAATGCTGCAAGGCTTGAAGACTAAAAGGCCTCATGGCTTTCACGCTTCCTGGCCTCCAAGCATCGAACGATAGTAAGTAGGAGCTTTATCAATGGACAAATGGGAAGATAACAAAGCCTGGTTTTTAGTACTGCCGGTATTTATCATCGTCGCGTTCAGCTCCATCCTGCCGATTATGACGGTGGTCAATTATTCAATCCAGGATATCTGGGGACCGGGGCAGAGCGTCTTCGTCGGCACTGAGTGGTACAGGGAGATGCTGGCCAACGACCGCCTGCACGATGCCCTGTGGCGGCAATTTTTGTTCTCCGGGCTCGTGCTGTTGATCGAGATGCCGCTCGGCATTCTCCTCGCCCTGGCCATGCCGAAACGCGGCTGGGGGGTCTCCGCCTGTCTGGTGACCATGTCGCTGCCGCTGCTCATTCCCTGGAATACGATCGGGACAATTTGGATTATTTTTACCCGGCCGGACATTGGACTGTTCGGTGCAGCTGTCAATCAGTTCATGGAATTCGATCATACTGCACGGCCGCTTGACGCCTGGGTTACTTTGATGTTGATGGAGGTCTGGCATTGGACCCCGCTGGTTACGCTTTTGGCCTATGCCGGGCTGCGCGCGATCCCCGAGGCATATTATCAGGCGGCCAAAATTGATGGTGCCTCGGCCTGGTCGACCTTCTGGTATATCCAGTTGCCGAAGATGCGCGGTGTGCTGACCATCGCCTTCTTGCTGCGCTTTATGGACAGCTTTTTAATCTACGCCGAGCCATTTGTGCTGACCGGAGGCGGCCCCGGCAATTCCACCACATTTCTTTCCATTTATCTGGTCAAGATAGCGCTGCTGCAATTCGACCTGGGGCCGGGCGGAGCATTCTCGCTAATATATTTTGTCATCGTGCTGCTATTCAGTTATATGTTTTATCAGGCGCTGCAGCGGGTCGGAAGAGGAGAAAAGGTATGAGAATTAAGAAAAAAACAGTCGGTCTACTCATATATTTCGGCCTGCTGTTAATGCCGATTTACTGGATGCTCAACATGTCCCTGCGAACCAATGCCGACATCCTCGGTTACTTCGCCCTATATCCAAAAGATATTACCTTTGTCAACTACATGAAAATCTTCACGGATGTATCCTGGTACTCCGGTTACATCAATTCCATCATCTATGTCAGTATCAATACGGCCATATCACTGCTCACGGCTCTGCCTGCCGCATATGCCTTTTCACGCTATCGGTTTCTTGGGGACAAACACATGTTCTTCTGGCTGCTTACCAACCGGATGGCACCGGCAGCGGTTTTCGCACTGCCCTTTTTCCAGCTGTATTCATCTGTCGGCCTGATGGATACGCATATCGCAGTGGCATTGGCCCATTGCCTGTTCAATGTGCCCCTGGCAGTCTGGATCCTGGAAGGATTCATGTCGGGCATTCCGAAAGAAATCGATGAAACCGCCTTTATTGACGGTTACAGCTTTCCGCGCTTTTTCATTACCATTTTTGTCCCATTGATCAGAGCCGGTGTAGGCGTGACGGCATTTTTCTGTTTTATGTTCAGCTGGGTCGAATTGTTGATCGCCCGAACATTGACGGTAACCAATGCCAAACCCATTGCTGCAATCATGACCCGCACCATCAGCGCGACCGGCCTGGACTACGGCCTGCTTGCGGCAGCCGGCATATTAACCATCGTTCCGGGAATGCTGGTCATCTGGTTCGCCCGCAACCACATGGCCAAAGGATTTGCGCTAGGAAGGGTTTAAATCTTAAATCTTAAATCTTCAATTGACCGGAGGGAACCATGAACCTGACGTTAACATGGATGGAGTGGACGCTTCCGACAGCAATATTCTTCAGTACGATTTTCCTGATCCTGGTTGCCATGACTATATGGCAAACGGTGTCCCCGTCTATCGAGCGCCGCGGCTTTCTGCCGATTCCAACCACCCCCGGAGACCGGCTGTTTATCGGGTTGTTAGGTAATGCGTATCTCTTTCTGGCCTGGCTCGGATTGACGGATCTGTCGTTATGGATCATGCTTCCCATCGGATTGTGCTGGATGATCGTCGTGATGCGCTGGGGATGATCTGCGAGTGAAGAATGAAAATTGAAGAATATATGCGCAGCATAAAATAATTTATCCGCCAGAACTCCGTTTAAGACGTTTCTTAAGATTTGTCAAAAGCGGTTCGTTCAGCAGCAAATACAGTTATCACGGGCGGATAAATTAACGGGTTCTATGTCGTTCGGCGCTAACGGCCTTCTCGCCGGCACTATAGACCTTAAACCAAAAACACAATTACTGAAGGCCGACGTTTGGAGGTGTCCCTATGACAGGATTTATTGCGAAGAAGAACAGGGTGATGCTTCTGGCGGGCGTACTTGTCGTAATGTTCGCGTTTTTCGCTGGCTCAGCCAGCGCGGACATGGCAGCCGCCAAGAAGTGGGTGGAAGAGGAGTTTCAACCGTCGACGTTGACCAAAGATCAACAGATGAAAGAGATGGAATGGTTCATAAATGCTTCCAAACCGTTCAAGGGTATGGAGATCAAAGTGGTCTCGGAGACAATTCCGACCCACGATTATGAATCAAAAGTACTGACAAAAGCCTTCTTTGAGATTACTGGAATCAAGGTTACCCATGACTTGATTCAGGAAGGCGATGTCATCGAAAAACTGCAGACCCAGTGGGCCTCCGGCAAGAATGTCTATGATGCCTACATCAACGACTCCGATCTGATCGGAACCCATATGCGTTACGGGTTTGTCGTGCCCCTGGATGACTTTATGAAAGGCGAGGGCAAGGACGTAACCCTGCCCACCCTCGATGTGGACGACTTCATGGGTAAATCGTTTACCACCGGCCCGGACGGCAAGCTCTATCAGCTTCCGGACCAGCAGTTCGCCAATCTCTACTGGTTCCGCTACGATTGGTTCAAGCGCGCGGATTTCAAAAAGAAGTTCAAGGAAATCTATGGCTACGAATTAGGTGTGCCGGTCAACTGGTCCGCTTACGAGGACATTGCCGAATTTTTCAGCGAGAAAATCGGTGAGATCGACGGCAAGGCCATCTACGGCCATAACGACTATGGCAAGAAAGCCCCGGACCTGGGCTGGCGTTTTACCGATGCCTGGCTGTCCATGGCCGGCGCCGGTGACAAAGGCATTCCCAACGGCAAACCGGTGGATGAATGGGGTATCCGGGTCGACGGCTGCCGCCCGGTCGGCGCAAGCGTGGCGCGAGGTGGCGCGGCTAATGGTCCGGCTGCTAAGTATGCTCTTAGAAAATACATGGAATGGCTCCGTAAATATGCTCCTCCCGGTGCACTCGGCATGGATTTCTATACCTATCTGCCGGTTCTGGCCAAGGGTCATGTGGCCCAGCAGATCTTCTGGTACACCGCATTTGTACCGGACATGGTCGCACCGGGTCCAACGGTCAATGCAGACGGCACCCCCAAATGGCGCATGGCCCCCTCACCCCACGGCCCCTACTGGGAAGAAGGGATGAAGCTCGGCTATCAGGATTGCGGCTCATGGACCCTGATGAAGAGCACGCCGCTGGATCGCCGCAAGGCTGCCTGGCTCTTTGCTCAGTTCTGCGTGGCCAAGACCACTTCACTCAAAAAAGCCCATGTGGGTCTGACGCCCATCCGCGACAGCGATATCCGACATGAGTCTTTTACCAAACGCGCACCCAAACTCGGCGGTCTGGTAGAATTTTATCGCAGCCCGGCCCGTGTCGCCTGGACGCCCACCGGAACTAACGTGCCGGATTACCCGAAACTGGCCCAGCTGTGGTGGCAGAATGTCGGGGAAGCGGTTTCCGGTGAAGTGACCGTCAGCCGTGCAATGGACAACCTGGCCCGCGAACAGGATCGGGTACTGCAGCGTATTGAACGTTCCGGAACCCAGGGTGATTGCGGACCAAAGCTGAATCCCAAAAAAGATGAATCTTACTGGTTGAATCAGCCCGGCTCACCCAAGGCCAAAGTCAACGAAAAGCCTCAGGGCGAGACGGTTGACTACGACGGTCTGCTTCAGGCCTGGCGCGAAGGCCGCGTAAAATAGGAGCAACTAACGTTGGACGGGATATCGGTCGATTCACAATCAGGCCCTTCTCCCCGTCCAATCAGCTTATGTGAAACCTCGAGGGGCTGGAGCCAATGCTTTAGCCCCTCGATTTTTTAAACGTTTTCCTAACGATAGTGCATTTTGCACCAAAACCGCTTGTAGGGCTGTTGGGTGTTTTTCAGATGATTGAATATTGTCGATTGAATATTGAATATTTAAGGTACGCCTCCGGCTAGTCAGTTTAAAAATAACTTTCAGAAAACGACGGAGCGAAGCGACTTCCAAAAATATTCAATTTTCAATATTCAATATTCATTTTTGGCTTGTTCGGGTTAACGCAAAATAAATACGGCTTTTAAGGAGAGTCACAATGACTAGATATGTGGGTGCCTTAGACCAGGGAACAACCAGCAATCGTTTTATTATTTTTAATCACAGCGGTCAAATCGTTGGCTGGGAGCAGAAGGAACACGAACAGATTTTTCCGCGACCGGGCTGGGTGGAGCACAATCCAATGGAAATCTGGCAAAATACCCAGGACGTCATCCAGGGCGCGCTCTTCAAAACCGGTGTTGCCGGCTCGGATCTGGCCGCTATCGGCATCACCAATCAGCGTGAAACCACGGTGATCTGGGACAAAAACACCGGACGACCCTACATGAACGCCATCGTCTGGCAATGCACCCGCACGGATGAAATTTGCAAGGATTTAGAAAGTGAGGAGGGCCAAAACCGCTTCCGGGATAAAACCGGACTCCCCATTGCCACTTATTTTTCGGGTCCTAAAGTTAAATGGATCCTGGATCATGCCCCCGCAGCCCGAGCCGCAGCGGATAAAGGCGATGCCCTTTTCGGAACCATGGAAACCTGGTTGATCTGGTGGCTGACCGGTGGGCCGAATGGCGGGGCCCATGTAACCGATGTCACCAATGCCAGCCGCACGATGCTTATGGATCTAACCACGCTTCAGTGGGATGACGAAATATTAGAAATTTTAAACATCCCTCATCAGATTTTGCCCCGCATTGTACCTTCCAGCGACACCGACACCTGGGGGACAACTCTGACGGATGGCCCTTTCAGTGCAGCAGTGCCGGTCTGCGGTGCCCTTGGTGACCAACAGGCGGCCCTGGTGGGTCAGACCTGTTTCGACCAGGGTGAAGCCAAGAACACCTACGGAACGGGCTGTTTTATGCTGCTGAATACCGGTCACACACCTGTTCCCTCCAGACAGGGCTTGCTGACGACGCTCGGCTATCAAATCAAGGATCAACGGCCGATATACTGCCTGGAAGGATCTATTGCCATCACCGGTGCTCTGGTCCAATGGCTGCGGGACAATCTGGAGCTGATTTCCAGCGCCCCTGAAATCGAGGAATTAGCAGCAACCGTTGCAGACAATGGCGGCACCTATTTTGTACCCGCCTTCTCCGGTCTTTTCGCACCCTATTGGCGATCAGATGCACGCGGCGTGATTGCCGGCCTGACCCGGTTTGTCAATAAAGGACATCTGGCCCGGGCCGTGCTGGAAGCCAGTGCCTATCAAACCCGCGACATTGTGGAAGCCATGAACAGGGATTCCGGCGTCAAACTTACCAAACTCAAAGTGGACGGCGGGATGGTCGCCAATGAAATGCTGATGCAGTTCCAGGCCGATATCCTCAATGTACCGGTCATTCGACCCGAAGTTTCCGAGACCACAGCATTAGGTGCCGCCTATGCTGCCGGCATGGCAGTCGGCTACTGGTCGAACGCCGATGAGTTGCGCCAAAACTGGGCAATTGATAAGACCTGGAAGCCGGGTATGGATGCGGATGTCAGAAGAAAATACTATCGGGAGTGGAAAAAGGCTGTGGATCGCACGTTTGACTGGGTTGATTAATCCTTCGGCGCCGGGTTTTGACAGGTTTGATCAGTTGTCGGAAAACAGTCGATCACCTTGACGATGCCAGTATTCAAGGAGGATTAATCAGTTTAGTAAGTTTGTTGGGTTTATTAAGTTGATTGGTTGAGTAGGTTGAAAATTTGATTGAGTTTATTGAGTCAATAGGCTTCAAATTTTGTTGATAAACTGAAATGCCTTTTTGTCTGACAGTTTCCAAAACCTTATAGATCAATGAGGTTTTACCGTAACGCCTGGGGGAAAAAATAATTACATTCGTGCCGTTTTCGATATCATTTTCAAGTTCGCTTATTTCCTGCATTCTGTTACAAAAATTATCTCCGCTGACCGCTTCTCCGTACACGAAGGGATTTCTCATGCCCGATATTCCTTTGTTTGAGATATCATACCGATTTTTGAGAGCGTATAATAAGGTTTGATTACGCCAATAGCGTTACGCCGACGGCGTAATCCAACCCAAAAAGAGAATTAAATCAAGGGAGAATTAAAGTTCTCAGTTTTTTCGTAACTGGAGACAAATCAAATGAAAAGATCCGGATGCTTTTTCTGTTTAACCCTTTTGATCCTTCTGAGCGCCTGCACCGGTCCCGTAATTCGGGACGAATATCCGGAGCCCGAACCCGGCTACGCCTCTGAGCCAGCTCAGGATGGGCCATTTGCCGATCTTGAACGTAAATTCGAAAAAACCCACGGGATCGAAAAATCCGGATTCTTATTGCTGGAAAA
>JASJCE010000425.1 GCA_030066155.1 Desulfobacterales bacterium
GGGTCCAGCTTTTCCGATAGGGCAGTAGAATCCACTAAGTCGCAAAACATAACGGTGAGTTGCCGCCGCTCTGCATTAAGATCAATTCCCTGTTGTGTATCGTCTGCAGGAGGATCTTTGGGAGTCAGCTTTTTTCCGCATTTCATACAAAAAAGTGCATTTTCGGGTAATTCGGCGCCGCAATGGGAACATTTTTTCTCCAGTTTTACTCCGCAGTTCATGCAGAACAGAGCTTCCAGGGGATTCTCAAAATGACATTTCGGGCATTGCATAATTGCCCTCCATTTAAGGTTAAGCAGCTTGAATAATTTTGAAAAACTGAGGATGGTGAAAATGGAAATAGCGTATATAGAACTTTATGTCAAATTAGAGGATGTCCGAATCCAAAGCTCAAGAGAATTCAAAAACCGCATGTCATAATTTTTTTAGAAGGCAAATTGGGGCTAAGTTTTAAATTGTACTTTCAAATGCACCAAAAAATTGGACCGTGATATTTTAGGTTCGCTCAACAAACCTAAAACCTCCGGCCGTTGTGGATTTCCCCTGACCAATCTATATTCTGCCGAAAGTTTACAGAACGTGCCTCCTCCCACAGTTAAAGAAAGCCAGAAAATATTGCATATTAAAACGACCAACCCTCAAATTTTATACAGTAAAAAATCGAGCACGAATGCCATAGGCCTTGGATTAACAGATGCTATTTTCCAAGGTTTCTAATTGATATCTCATGTAAAAAAATAGGTCTGAGATGTAAATTGATTTGAGGAATCTTGATTCTGATCATGTTAGCATGTGTGGTTGCTGGAGCGCGCGGCGCGGAGCCAGTCCGAACCATGCTATTGTCAGGCCTTTTTATTATATTCTACAGTTATTACTACTTTTCCTTTGAAATGTCCTTTTCCATAATACTGGAAAGCTTTAGCAGTCTCGCTTAACGGGAAACATCTATCTACAACAGGCTTTATTTTGCCGGATTCAAAAAGTTCGCATAGAATGTTTAAATCTTTGTTTGGTTTATGCATTATTAAAGTCAGTTTCTTACTTCCGATCATAGAAATCAATGATCCAAGGAACACGAGTTGTAAAATTCGAGCAGTTCTACCGCCGACCGTGTTATAAATTCCATTAGAACTTAATACACGTCTATAATCGAAAATAGAACGATCTGTTTTAACATCAAGGATCAAATCGTAAAACTTACCATTTTGGGTAAAATCTTCTTGAGTGTAATCTATAACATGGTCTGCGCCAAGAGATCTCATCATGTCCAATTTGCCTGTACTGTCCACGCCGGTCACTTCAGCACCAAATGATTTGGCCATCTGAATTGCAAATGTACCTACACCACCACCAGCACCATTAATCAAAATTTTTTGTCCCGGCTTTATCTCTTTTTTATCGCAAAGCCCCTGAAGTGCGAGGAGTCCCGCTTGGGGTGTGGCCGCTGCTTCTTCGTATGTCATACCTGCCGGTTTCAGCGTTAATTCGCTTTCACGAGCACATACATATTCGGCAAAACCTCCCCAAGAACCCTCGCATAGGTCTCCGAATACATCATCGCCAGGATTAAACTGCTTTATTTTTCTTCCAACCGCTTCAACTCGTCCTGCTATGTCACATCCAAGAATTTTAGTTTTTGTTGGTTTTAGAATCCCACTCAGAAGACGATACTCTAACGGCCTACCCGTTAACATATCCCAGTCCCATGAATTTATGGATGCCGCCTGAACTTTGATCAAGACTTCATCGTCCTTAGGAATAGGTTTTTCAACCTCATTGAGCTGAAGAACATCCGGCGACCCGTATCTTGTGTATACAACCGCTTTCATAAATATCCCTTCAAGGCTGCTTTGATCCTCTCATTTTCAGAACAGTTCACCACAATACATCTCGCAAGCTTGAAAAATCTATTCATTAATATTAGATGGAGTATTTTTCACCTAATGAAGTATTAAGTTAAAAAGGTGGCAGCCGTCTATATCCAGGTACGACGCCAATTTTTGATATGAGACTATATCGAAAATCGTAAGGTTTCAGATAGTGTAACCTGATATCACGAGTTTTGAGGGGGGTTCAATCTTGCACAGATGTTGTATCCACAATTCCAAACGTTAACAAATCTCCATGGCAATTAGAGTAACGTCGTCATGAGTTAGCTCTGTTTCAGTATGTTCATGCAAAATTTTGAGGACAGCCGATTTAAGTTCAGACAAAGGGGCTCCTGTATTTGCATCAAGGGCATCTTTGAGGCGCGCTAATCCAAAACTTTCACCCCCGGGGTTGGGTGCGTCAATGATGCCATCGGTATATGCAAAGAGTCTGTCTCCAGGAGTCATAGAAATCGTAATCTGGCTGTAAAAGGTATCCAAATCGATAGCAAGAGGTATGTTTAGTGGAAAACCATCGCTTTGACCTTTGCGATCAGGCGGTCTGGCGTAAGACCAGACCCGGTCGTTGGTCCGCTGGTATAGAACAGGAGGGTGACCGGCATAAGATACTCTCGCTTCGCTCTCTTCACGGTAATACGCGACAACTGCCGCGGTCGTCATGGCATCCAGGCTGCGGCTGCCAATTCGTTGGTTAACTTCGCCCAGAATGACCCGACTGTCCGGCTCTCAAATATGCGTTTTTAAAGTGTCATAGACATACTGACTAATTTCCGAGACAGCCTCGCCGTGACCGGTAACATCTGCTATTGCCAGTCGGGTTATGACGCCGCCTTTGCAGACTCCAAAATAATAGATGTCCCCACCCTTACCTCCGTCACAACAAGCTGTTGAATAGATAGAACCGAGGACTTTTCCGGCAGAGACCTCTGAATCTTGATTACGGATGCCTCCCCAGAGTTCTTTACACTCAAGCCTGCCATGTGAGTCAGCCATTGGGAACGGTGAATCTTTGCCATGCATTTGTATACTCCTTTCCCAAGATAAGTTCGCAAAAGCGGATTAAGACCTTTTCTAATAGCTAAATAATTTTCAGAACTGATATTTTTTGAATCCGTGGTTATCCCAGAACTCCGACATTTGTTTAGAAAACGATCTTAAAAACAAATTAGTTTTTATTTGAAAAGGGGTCGCAAACAAGGACATTTCGGTCATCAACTTCAAATGTACATTCTTGTTCCAAGATTGTTTTTAATTTCTTGCGTGCTCGATGCAATCTGATTTTCACGTTCTCTACTGATATATCCGTTATTTCAGCTATTTCTTGATGGCTAAATTCCATCAAATCAAAAAGAACCATAACGGTCTGATATGATTCCGGCAATAATCTGATTTTGTCCTGGACGCATTCTCCCATTTGATGTTGTTCTAATTCCTTTTGAAATAGAGGTAGTGTAAGAAATTGGCTCTCTTCGGTTGGAATATGTTCTCTTTTAGATGATTGGATCCTCTTGCGAAAGTGATCCTGACAAAGGTTGTAGGCAATTCGGAAAATCCAAGAAGAAAGCTTGGTCTCATCTTTCAACTGGTCCAGGTTTTTTTGTACTTTGATGAAAGTCTCCTGGATTAAATCATCGGCCGCCCACTCATCTTTAACAAGAGCAAAAATGAATTTTCTCACTCGATCATAGTGCTTATTGTAGATATCCCAGAAATCCATTATTATGTGCTATTGGTACAATCGTTGCGCCCAGCTACTTTGCAGATCAGCTCGGCGCACCATGAATGTTGATAAATCTAAGAATACTGCTTCCTCAGCTGCTTGCGGTCTTCCTTGGACAGTGATTTCAAGTATGATTTCCAGCCCGGACACCAGCGAATATGCCATTTCCAAATTCGGCCCAGAATTGACCGAGGGTTCTTGTCATACGTTGCTCGAAATTTGCATTTTTCGCAATTACTCATTTTTAAGCCCCTATTATTATATGTTATTCAACGATATTTGTAGTTAGCATCCACAAGATTTATTCGCTGTCTGTTCGCATGGTAAATTCTGTGTTTCTTCTATTCCGATCAGTTCATTAACGCTGTTTGTAAGCGCAATATGAGCTCCCTTTTTAACCAATTCGGCGATATCAGAAGCCCTTTTAATCTGTGAAAGTGTAATACCAGAATTGATAGCTTTTTCATAAAGGTGTTCAAAGCAGGGTATACAATTTGCCGCAGTCGCAGCGCCAATTGCAATTAGAGTCTCAATTTTGTCCTCTAAAATCCTGTCCCGCTTTTTAGCTGTTGCTGTCTCCATAATACGATCCTCCTTTTTAGATTTATTTGATCGTAAGACGGGAGACTGGCTCTCAAGGTTACACTTAGTGATGATTTATATATCAGAGGAAAAAGTTGTCAACATATTAAAATGCCGGGTCACCCAACATTGTACCGTTTATTGTCTCAAGACCAATGAATAAGGACTATCGCAGCGAGTAGATTGCGCTTTCAAATCCACCAAAAAATTGAACGATGATATTTGGGATTAGCTGGACAAGTCCATAATCTCGCCGCACTGGAAATTGGGTAATCACTAATCTAAAATCGGGGCTTACTAGAGATTACGTGCCCTATGTCGAATCTCTTGAATTAATTGATTTTATATTTTATTTGTTTAGGTAACACATAACCGCTTCGCCCTTTTTTAAAAAATGATTGGGCTTTCGATTTTTTATTTTACGTCATTTCATTATCTAAACCTAGTTAGAAGTGGGGTCTCAACGAAATCCAAATATGGATTATAGGGATTTAAATAATCTCCAGTTTTTACTTGACAATTTATTATATTCATTATAATGATTATAATAAATATGCCGTTCTAACAACGGAGAATATAATATATGAATAATTTTAGTGAATTAGACATATCCACCGCAAAGATGAAGCGCTCGGATATTATCATCGATGCGATTAAAAGAATGATTGTTGAGCAGGAATTGAAGCCTGGAGATCGGCTGCCATCTGAAAAGGAGTTGATCGAACAATTTCACAGTAGCCGGGGCACCACAAGAGAAGCTCTTAAGTCTTTGGAAATCCTTGGTCTGATTGAAAGAATCCCCGGGCCCAAAGGTGGCACCCGGGTGCGTGCCGTCGGGTCTCATGAAGCTATGCAAAGTGTAGCTAATTTTCTTCATTTCCAAAATGTTACAGCAATAGATATATATTCTGTGAGGGTATTCCTGGAACCTATGCTGGTCGAGAACGCTGTGGGACACCTGAGTGAACGACATATTAATAAACTGGAGGAAATGATTTCAATATCTCAAAAATATCTCGAAGGAAAGATGTCCAGAATGCAGTGTCGCAAGGCCGAGTTAGATTTTCACGACATAATAGCGCACGCCTGCCCCAATCGCTTTCTGTCTTTTCAGTGTACCTTTATTAATTACATCCTTTATCATTTTCTTTATATCGAAAGCATTGAGAGTAGTTTGGGGCGTGAGTTCGCGCAGCAAAACCTGGATTATCACATTAAAATACTTGCCTGCTTGCGCGATCAAGATAGAAAAAAAGCGCGAGACTTTATGGCGGCACACATGGAGGATGCTTTCCAATATATTGTCAGCTTGAAGGCGGTTGTCGGCAATTCTCTCATATCAATACAGGATTTATAACTGGCTATGGTTTGAATTTGAGAAAATTCTGACCAGGGGTATCAAGAAAAGGAAGTGGATTTTGAATAAAAAAAAAGAACTTGAGAGCATTGGCAAAGACCATCCCTTTCCTTCAGGTGTCGGTGAAGGGACTCTCTCGGATATTGTCTCTCTCAGTGCTGTGGAATTATCTGATGCAATCAAAGACAAGGTTGTATCATGTGTGGATGTAATGCAATCGTACCTAGCGCAAATCGACAAGGTGAATCCGAGGTTTAATGCGATCGTATCTCTGCGCAATCGTGATGAACTGATTTCCGAGGCAGCTAAAAAAGATTCAGAACTTGCCAAAGGCCTTTATCATGGCTGGATGCACGGCTTTCCCCATGCCGTTAAAGACGTCGCCGCCACTAAGGGTATCCCTACAACGATGGGGTCACCGCTATTAGCAAATGACATCACAAAGCATGATGCCATCTTTGTTGAAAGATTGAAGAAAGCCGGTGCAATCATTATTGGCAAAACCAATACGCCTGAATTCGGTTTAGGTTCTCAAACCTACAACAACGTATTCGGCACTACCTATAATGCCTATGATCCCAAGTTGTGTGCGGGCGGCAGCAGTGGCGGCGCCGCTGTTGCGCTGGCAACAAGGATGCTCCCTGTGGCTGATGGCAGCGATATGATGGGATCTCTTAGAAACCCGGCAGCGTTTAACAATATAATTGGCTTTAGACCTTCCTTTGGTCGCGTGCCTCACGGACCCACAACGGAAATCTTCTTACAGCAGTTGGGCTATGATGGTCCAATGGGGCGCACCGTTAGAGATACTGCAATGCTGTTGTCAACGATGGCTGGCTTTGATTCTCGCATGCCATTGTCTATTGGCGAAGATCCACAGCAATTTGCAGGCAGTCTGCAGGCCGATATGGAAGGCAGAAAAATTGCCTGGCTCGGTGATTTCAACGGCTATTTGCCCACGGAGCAGGGTA
>JASJCE010000426.1 GCA_030066155.1 Desulfobacterales bacterium
CCGGTCTTGCTGAGGGCCCAGGCCATCCAGATCGCGGAGTGGCCCGTGGACGTGCCGATCTCAACTGCTTTTTGGTAATTGTTTTTTATTATCAGATCATACAGGACCTTGCCGTCAACTGCAGGAATATTCCAGTCGACCCACTGTCCTCTCTGGCTTGCAAGAAATCCTTTTACTTTTTCGTCCAATTCTCTGCCATAGCCGGCTTGACCGGCAACCGCGGAGCTTATCAGGAGATGAAGTAGCAGGAACAGAATAATAAAACGGAAATCGAATCTAAGTTTTCTTTTCACCATATTTTTGCTCCTAATTTTGATTTTAGTCCGGTATCGAGGCTGAAAGGTGTTGTCGGCGACGCCCACGCTGCACGATCAGCAGAAATTAAATTTTGACGGTCTCGTAAAAAATCATAATACCTGAATTTCGACTTCGTAACTTATAAAAATTATTGATAACGGAAATTAACTTTTGCGCTTTTTGCGGCTATATCAATTTTCTTTACCCGCCTGGCCGGCTTTGGGATATCTGCTTGCAATGAACAGGTATTCGTGCTTGACTTATTATCATAACCACTGTTAGCCTGATGATCAAAAGACGACAACTCGAGTATCGGATCCTACTTGGGTTGGTTTCTGTCGGTAATTGCGATATTGACGATGGATATTAAACGGTGTCTTGAAATTCTTGAGTTAGAGAGCGTTACGTCGCCCGAGGAGCTAAAGCAGGCCTATCGAGATATGGCGAAAATCTGGCATCCGGATCGGTTTCAGGACAATCCCCGTCTCCAAAAAATTGCCAGTACCAAATTGTCAGAAATAAATGAGGCCTACAAAACTTTGCTCGGCTATTTCGATCCGGAGCTAAGAAAAAGACTGAAAAGGGCGGATTCTCGATACCATGAACCGTTATCCGGCTTCAAACACAGAACACACCCGGAACATCAATCTGCCGCGCAAAACGGATATTTCCCTGACGAAAACTATAATACCGGCCGGATGAATCCGGACCCTCCCGACAGCTTTAAAATCTATCCCGCTAAAAAAAAATCGTATCTCGGCAAATTTCTCGGCCTTTTCGCACTGTGCATCTTTCTGGCGGTCTCGGGACTGGTGGTTTATTTTGTCATGAACGTGGACCGGCTGACGGCCGGCTCCATCAGCGTGGCGTCGGACGCAATGGAGAAGATGAAAATCGAGCTGGAAAAGGAACTGGCCAATCAACTGGGAGGAAAGGGGAAGCTGCCTCCGGGTACCATAAAGCCAAAATCCGATCTCATCGATCTGAGCCAAAAAGCAGAACCCGGCCAATCGGTAAAATACTATGAAATTTACCTGGAGGGCGATACGGTCGTCATGACCAAATCCTGGTGGCAGGAGGGTGACATGATCATGTACACCCAATTCGGCGGTTCAATGGGTGTCGAAAAAAGTAGAGTGAAACAAATTGTTGAAAGGGAGGCGACAAGATCCGACCTGCCCTTCTGATACTGGCTGACAAAAATTTTTGGCCGCGCCAACTTTCTGAAACTCTGGGGTCTCTGTGCGTTCTGCGAGAGGTCATATTTTTTAACGGTATGCCGTCCCCTTTTCGGATTTCAAAATGCAACAGATTGATCTTAACAGGCTATTATGTCATATAATTCTCGGTGTCTACCTGCTAGCGGCCGTCGCCGAAGCACAGGATAATGCTACTGATCAAATGATGATTAAGGCCGGGTATTTGCTGTCCGCCGAATCAAACAGATTGAGCATTCTGAGGGAAAAAATTACAGAAATCCGACGGAAAAAGATCGGCTCAAACTCGGAGAACGATCCGGAGTTATCTCAAATATCCATGTTAATCACCAATTTATTCTGGGTCGAAACCATATGCAGTTATGAGAGTCTTTTGCTGAGTTCCTTGCAAGATGTGGCGGAAGGGAAGAAACCGGAGTATTACAGAAAACAGTACTCCCGGCTTAAAAACGTTACCCTCAAAAAAATGTATTTTAATTTTAAAAGCACCCAATCCAATTTTACGAATATTCAAGACCCCGAAATTCTGGCGTTATCCGGGAGCGTAAAAAAAGAACTGCTAAAAGTGCTGAAACTGATAGAAGAAGAAATCGATCTGTTGGAAGATCGAATCCAAAACGAAAATTAAGTTAATTCCCTTAACTAATAGGAAGCGTATGAAACCGATATAGATTGAGGCCATGGAATCGAGAGAGATCCGATTGACTATTGAGAGTGTACTCGCAAATGTACCCCTAATCGGGGCAGCAGCAAGAAAGCTGTGTACCTTGACCCCTTTATCGGACAGCGACGCCCATGCCATTGAGTTGTGCGTAACGGAAGCGGTGGTTAACAGCATTAAACATGGTTACGATCACCAATCCGGCCATACCGTAGACGTACTGTTCCGACTGGAGGCTGACCGGGTCGTGATCACGGTTTCCGATTCCGGAGTTCCGATGAATCCGCGAATACTTGAAGAAAAAAAGAATTGCGCTCTGCCCTGTGATCCAGCAGATATTGACAGTATTCCGGAATCCGGCAGGGGGCTGGCGATAATGCAGGGTTACATGGATGACGTTCGCTACCGGGTGGAAGGACCGGACAAACACCTCGTATTGACGAAAAGTTACCCGGACAACAAGGAGTAAGCGTTGTATGGAAATTCTACAGGAAAAAGTTGATGACGTTTCCATCCTCAATTTGAGCGGTCGGCTTGATGCTACCTGTGTGTCAGAGCTCAAAGAGACCGTCCAGACCATGATTGACGCCGGTAGACTGAAAATCCTGATCGATCTGGCGAATGTGGATTTTGTCGACAGCTCGGGATTGGGGACCCTGGTGACCTGTCTGCGCTCGGTCACCAAGGCAGGCGGCGTTTTTAAAATCACGTCGCTTCAGGAAAATCCCAGAATGTTGTTCGAAACCACCCGGCTTGATCGGGTTTTCGATATGCACGACGATCGCAATGCTGCGATAAGCAGCTTTTGATTTTCTGCGAGGCAAATCCGACAAGCCGGGTGAAGCAAAGCGTATATCCAGCACCAAAGTGGAGCCATAAAAGATCAATCACGAAAGCTCGAAATGACCCCGGTTAAACAAAAAAGAAGGTTTAACTGGGCAGGCGAAAGCACGAAAAAACTGGTAATAATTCCGTGTTTTCTCCGCCAAGGCGGATGTTTTCGTGATAAATGAGGTTAATTTTAACGTTCTAAGAGTTCAAATGTAGGCCTTAAAGTGGAGAACATTTATGACTGTCTGGAAACGTAAAAAATTGTCATTCGGGTTTGTTTCCACCCGCTTTGCCGGCACCGATGGGGTATCACTCGAAACTCAAAAATGGGTTGATGTTTTAGAAAGCAAGGGCTGCAACGTTTGTTACATGGCGGGCGAACTCGACACCGACCCCGCAGTATCCCATCTGGTACCCAAAGCCTTTTTCCAGCACCCGGACATTCTGGAAGTCCAGCAATTGCTTTTTATTAAAAAACGTCGCAGCCGTGACTGCACGCAACTTATTCATGCGCTGAAAGAAGAGCTGCGGGATGAACTCGATCGGTTTTATCAAAAATTTAAATTCGACGTACTGGTGGTTCAAAATGCCCTGGCGATTCCCGTCAATATACCACTGGGACTGGCGTTGACCGAATTCATTATTGAAACCGGAATCCCGACCATCGCCCATCACCACGACTTCTTCTGGGAGCGACAGCGGTTTCACAGCTTTGCCGCCATGGATTATCTCAAGTCGGCATTTCCGCCGGATCAGCCGAATATTCAGCATGTGGTGATAAACTCTCTGGCCGGGATGGAACTGGCCCGGCGAACCGGGGCCAGCTGGACCCTAGTGCCGAATATCATGGATTTCAAAATCCTGCCCCAGGAGATCGACGATTTCAACTGCGATCTACGGACTGATATTGGTCTGGATGACGACAGTTTTATGGTTCTGCAGCCCACCCGTCTGGTGTCCCGCAAGGGCATTGAATCATCCATCGAACTCATCAGTCGCCTCGGCCGCAAAAACTGTGCCCTGATCATCCCCCACGAAGCCGGCGACGAGGGACTTTCCTACCGTCAGCGCGTTGAGGATTACGCCCAGTTTATGGGGGTAGATCTGCGGCTGATCGCAGATCGAATTGGCAAAGAGCGTCGCATCGGAGATGACGGGCGCAAGCAATACACCCTCTGGGATATCTATCCCCATGCCGATCTGGTGTCTTACCCGTCCATCTATGAAGGTTACGGCAATGCTTTTGTAGAGGCCATCTATTTTCGCAAACCGGTGCTGGTCAACCGCTACCAGATATTCGAGGCCGATATCGAGCCCAAGGGTTTCCAGGTCATCAGCTTTGACGGCTACATTACCACCGAAACGGTTCGAAAGGTCAAGGAATCGATCAACGACCCCAATAGACTGGGTGAAATGGCCGAAACCAACTATATGCTGGGCTGGCGCTATTTGTCCTACGAAATGCTGGAAGAAAAATTTGAGGCATTGTTATCCAACATCTATGGATCCTAAATTTATCCGCCGCCCTAAACATAGATCCGGATTGCTTTCTGTTGATATAAAACCAGGGATTGTTTTCGGCAGACCTTTCATGCGGATAAATTAATTTTTGTTTCGCATATTTTTAAGTTTTTTGCCTTTCAATTTTGCTGCAGAAACGCCAGATAGTGTTTTGCTGAAATCTCAGGAGCCTCGTACATGGGCGCATGTCCGATACCGTCGAGAATAACGATTTCGGTTCGGGGAATCCGCTTTTCGAATACCTCAACACTCGAAACGTCCAGCACCCGGTCTTTTTCCCCCCACAAAATAAATACCGGCATATTAATTTCCGGCAAAAAAGGGACTTCAGTCACCTCTCCGGTTGCGATATCGTTAAAAATCTTCTGATTGATCGCCTGTCGTTTGCGATACTGCTCATAGGCGACATTCCTGACAAACCAGGGCATGTAAGGCGGCTGGGCCATCACAAATTCCAGCATGGCGTCAAAATCTTCCCTTGATCGGACCAGCAGGGGATTTTCGCCTTTTTCGAGTTTTTGCATATACTCACTCGGGCGGGGTGACAGCACGCCCGCTGCGCTCATCAACCCGAGAGTGATAATGCGATCGGGATGCTCATGGCTGAAATAAATGGCAATCGCACCCCCCATGGAGCTGCCCAGAATATGGAATCGATCTATTCCAAGCGCTTCCGTAAAGAGAGCAAGGCGTCGTGCCTGGGACGGAATACCATAATTATATTCAAGCCCTGATGCGCTCTCTCCGTGTCCCGGTAAATCCACAGCAACCACCCGGTATTTACTCGACAGATGGCGCGCGAATCGATTCCAGCTATCTTTGTTGGAACCGAATCCATGAACCAGCAGAACGATGTTACCCCTGCCGCCATCGAGATATGAAAAATGCAAATCCCGGGCTTTGATCGATGCTTCCGTCAATCCTGCCCGTTGGCGTTCCCAGTTTATGCCGGCTTTGAAAATTGATTCACTGCAGCCCTGCAAAACCAGGATGAGGGCCACAGCCAGTAATAAAAACGCGAGCCTATGGCGTATCCGGCATGATGCGGGCATTTGGTTCCATTGATCGTCCACTAATATTTTCGATCCTATATGCGTATTTTAATCCGCTATTGTTGTAATCGCATCTGGTATGGTTATGATAATAGTATAACCCGTTTGGCGGGTTATCAACGTCAATTATAAGCTGGAGGATTATGCCTATGGATAACAGCATATCAAAAAGCGACAGCATCTGCTTTGACAGATGCTATTTTGAGGCAAAAAATTGCAGACAGAATGACGATGGAACCTGGGACTGCAGCGCCAGCCCCCGGTTCTGCGAAGAACACTGTCGCGATAAGTAAATAGGTCTCCTGACTTATAAAAATAGCTGAGGGTGAACCGCCCTGGCGGCGGCTCTCCCTCAAATTGACTGAATCAAGCCTTAAGAACCGTGATGGAATTATGCTGTAAAACGGAACATCAGACCGCATGATCGTTCTGTGTTTGAACCCCGATTTGATCAGTCCTTCCCCAAGGTTCCATATAAAATTATTCAATCCTCCCCACCTACATCTTATACATCATCCAAGGTGCCACTTTATTCCGTCAAAGCGTATAAAATCGTCGACTTATATGAAACAATAAAAAGCGAACCGCAGAACATCGAATATCGAACCGCAGAATGTCGAAGTGTGGTTTCGCTTCGCTCAATCTTTTTAAAAAGACAGAATGCATTATTCGACGTTGGACGTTGGACGTTCGATGTTGGATGTTCATCAGTTTCTCTTTTGATCAGACGGGACGTTTTTTCAGGCCAGAGGCGATGCTTATATGTTATAGAGTCTATTCAACATCGACAGCCTGATCCTCCGGTATGGAACGAATCCTGAATCCTACCGCCGATGGAACATGAGGGCCGGTATTCGTCGGATCCAAAACTACAATATAAGGAGCTTACTATGGACGATTTATTCAGCTTGAACCAAAAAGTAACCATAGTTACAGGCG
>JASJCE010000427.1 GCA_030066155.1 Desulfobacterales bacterium
CCGCCAGGGATCGATTGAACAAAATGGCATTCTGTAAACTATCAACCGCTTCGACAATCGTCCGATCGGTGTCTCCGCTGTTGCGCTCGTAGGGTCTTATTTTGCAACCGATCTTGCGAATCATTCCACCAAACATGTAGGTAAAATATATGTTGATCGGCAGGCTCACGGAAATGTCGATCATCGACAGAGCGCCAACATATACGTCAGCCAGCTGCATGCCGTTGCCGTAGGAATTTAAAATATTCTTGATGTAATGGGGGTAAAGTTTGATGTTGCAGGCAATCTCCCCCGCGGGGACCCACAACGCCGTTTGGGCCGGATCAAGCCGATGTTTGTGAATATAGTCCATAAATTCCTGGGCAATGATGTTAAGCGGAATGCACTGCCCGCTGTTGTATCGCATGCTATGCCTGATACCGGCCGGCGTCTCCTCCAGGCAGCGCGCATCGATGCCCGTGCGTTTGAGATTGGCGGCCAGCAATTTGCAGGTAATCGGATCCCAGTTGGGGAGGATCAGGGTCCGGTTAAGTAGTTTTTTGTCTTTCGAGGCCACCAGCGGCGGCAGCTCAGTTGCGGTCGGATGAAAATCCGCCAGTGAATGGTGATTGCGAAAGGCCCGGAGTGCCGCTTCGATCCGGGTTTCATAGCCCCCGCTGGAATCGTGATCGTCAAGCTGCAGAATCAGGTAGGGTTTATCATGCGACTCCATGATTTTTTTAAAGTAGTCAATCACGAATGAATCCGGAGAACACTTGAAGGCTGTCATCAGAACCGGATAGGCTCCCGGGGTCTTTGCGACCAACTCCGTCGCCTCCAGAATTTTAGCGGCAAAGTGCCAGTGCAGTTCTTGCAGCAGGGATTCGATGGGTTTGACCTGCTCCGGTGCATAGGACAGCATATCCTGAAAAAAGGCTTTAATCCCCATGGCGGCCAGGATGCCGGGTATCCCTTTGTGCATGGTGGGGCTGAGGATATTATACGGTCGTCCCAGCAGCACCACGTGCAAGTCATCGTTCTCCCCGGTGTGTTTACGGTAGGCAGCCTGCCACTGTAATTGGCATGATTCCCTGAATTCTCGGGCCCTGTCATAAGCCGCTGAGACGTCAAAGTAATTGAGGCGATGTTGGCACAGGGGTTTCAGCATCCGATACAGCTGGGCCTTGGTGTGGAAATCGCTGTACAGGTAGTGCACCACCGGCATTAAAAATCTATCCGGGTCATGCCCCCCGCCGGCTATTTTGGTCAGTGCGGGGGCGAACTGGGTATAGTAACAATACTGACGCCGCGGGCCCCGGTCCCGTCCTTTTTTGTCGAGATAAAACGGTAAAAAAATATAATCCGAACGATCCATCAAATCAAAGACATGTGCATGCAGAGCGGTCATCGGCGCACAGAACTCGGCTCCAGCCAGACGTTTGCCATCTTTCATGTCAACCCGATGTCCCTGACTGGAGACGGTTTTAATCCCCAACCGGCCAAAGAAATACTGCCAGAACGGCAGATCTTCCATCAGATGCAGAACAGCCGGGATGCCGAGCGTAAAGGCCTCCCCGTAACTGTCGCCTGATTTGACCGTGAATATGCGCTTTCGTTCGGCTATCAGATCAAATCCGGCTTGATTGTTGTTGACATAGTGCTTGGTATCATAGTCCCGACCGCACATAAAACCGAACGCTTCTCGCGTGTCTCCCAGCTCGGCCACTGTCAGATTGCAGTGATTGAGGCACAGTTGGCAGGTTTCATTATGCAGGGCGATATGTCGTCGGGAAAAAACCAGGCCTCTAAAGCGGGTGGCGCGGACGTTTTGATCGAAAAGCATCAGGGCCGTTCCCAATGCGCCGGTCAGATGACAGTACGGAGAAACGTTGATGGGTTTGCCAAGCCGTGATTCGAAGGCCGCTACCAGGGCTTTGTTCTTGGCAGTCGCCCCCTGAAAGGATATCACCTGGCCGATACCGTTTTCATCCGCCACTTTGGTCAGATAGTTCTCCCTGACGGAATGCAGTGCAGCAGCCAGCAGTTCATCCACGGCATAGCCGGCGTTCAAATAATGGTTGAGATCCCTCTCCATAAAAACCGTGCAGCGGTCGCTGGCCATCGGTGACTTGCACCCGGCCGTGCGCTCAGCGTATGAAGAAAGCGGACAGTCGAGCCTTTGGGCTTGCTCCTCGATGAAGCTGCCGGTTCCGGCAGCACAGACATTGTTCATTACCGCTGATGTGACCCGACCGTTTCTTAACGTCACAAATTTCGAATCCTGGCCACCGATTTCGATAATCGTATCAACCCGGGGATTAATTTCAACCGCTGCCCGGGCGTGGGTGGAAATTTCATCCACGGCGATATCGGCCCCGATAATTTTGCCGATGAATTTACGGCCGGCTCCGGTGGTGCCGGCGCCGCAGATGGTCAGATCAGTTTCGTTTCTGGACATCAAGTCGAGAATTGCAGCCTGGATGACCTGCACGGCCACGACCGGATTACCGGCGGTGCGGGTGTAAAAGCCGGCCACGACGGTTTTGTCCGGATCGAGCAATACCGCTTTCGTACTGGTGGATCCGACATCAATTCCGAGATAGGCCGTCAACTGCCGGATACAGCCGATGTTCCGGTAAAGATCAATTTCAACTTCCAGATCCGGATGCGGATCTTCGGCGATGTAGGAATAGGATTGGATGCCCCCAAAATCAGGATAGTCGGAAAGCGTCAATTCCAGCGGATCATGGAAGTACTTGCGGGGAGATCTACGCGTGACGAGAATGTCATCGACCGTCTGCAGGTCGAGGCCCGGCGTGGCAGTGCATTCATCCGCCAGGCTCAAAGCAGCCCCCGCGGCACCGCACAGTAAAGTCCCTTCGGAAATAATGTCTTTCCCGAGCAGACGCTTCAAATGCTTGACCACCGCTAGGTTCAAAGAGACGCCGCCGGTAAAAACAATCGGTCCACGAACGTTATCAGCGGTAAACAGCGTATCAAAGATATTTCGAGCCAGACCGAGGCAGAGTCCATCGCAGATTTCTGCGATAGAGCGGCCTTCCTGCTGGGCATGCACCAGGTCGGTTTTGGCAAATACGGCACAGCGCGAGGCGATATTGGGGACCAAGCCGGTGTTGCTGCAGGCAATTCGGCTCAATTCGGCTGCACCGTTCAAGTTTAAACGCAGAGCCTGCTGATCCAGAAAACTGCCGGTACCGGCCGCACAGCCTGTATTTGATCTAAAGCCAAGGTAATTGCCGTGTTGATCCAGCCTGATCAAACCGAATTTTTCGCCCCCCACGATCAGTATCGAGCCGAATTTCCGGTGATACTGGCGGGCAGCCCGCATCACGGCAACCCGGTTGTCGCAGCGCCGGCTCGCTTTCAGGATAGTCGGGGTTCCGGCCGTGGCCCCAACACCACGGATCGATTTCAGGTCGATTTTTTCAAGAAGCGCTTTGAGTTTCTGTTCCGGTTTTCCGTGATGAAATTCGTAGCAGCTCTGAACGATGTTGCATTGCGAGTCGATAACAGCGAGCGCAATAGACACCGAGCCGATATCAACACCAAGAATGGAAGGATAGTTGGATGACGACATGGGACAATCTCCCAAAATTTGCATGGTTGTCACAACGATGAAACTTCAGGAAACCAAAGACCATGTATTATATATGTTGGATATGGCAAAAATACCAAAATATGTCAAGCCAAGGGCGGCAGCCCTCCATATACTGCCGCGGAAAGCTGCCGGCAGACTGCCGTTGACGCTATTAAATTGGAAATGGTATTTAAATTTCATCAACTTAAACGGACTTTGACCGGAATGTCGCGCGTTCAAATCCAAGGATTTAGATAACCCTCGGTAGAGTCGTTGAAATGGATAAAGAAGCTTTACTTGAAGAACTGGAAAAGCTGCGCCGCAGCGAGAGGCATTACCGGATGTTGATGGATGAGTCTATGGATCCGACATTCTCTTTTTATGCCGACGGGACATATCGATATGTAAACAAAGCATTTGCCAGGGGCGTGCAGAAAACTCAGGATGAAATTATCGGCCACACAATATGGGATGTGTTTGACAAGGACGAAGCCGATAAGCGATTTGCAGTGGTTAAAAGGGTATTTACAGAAGGCAAAACCGTGGAGATCGAGGTCCGGGTGCCGCTTCCCTCCGGTGATTCATATTACCTGACAACAGCCAAACCCATCCTTGATGAATCCGGCGCAGTCGAAACCGTGATTTGCACCTCGAAAAACATCACAAAACGCAAACTCGCGGAAATGGCGTTAAAAGAAGAGCGTGACAAGCTGGTAAAAGCACTGACCGAAATAAAGACGCTGTCAGGACTGCTGCCCATTTGCGCCAAGTGTAAGAAAATCCGTGACGACAAGGGGTACTGGAACCAGATTGAAGGCTATATTCAACGGCATTCAGACGCCCAGTTCAGCCATGCCATCTGCCCCGCCTGTGCCAAGGAACTGTATCCGGATTTGGAAGTTTAACTGTTCGCTAACCCAATTTCTCCTGCCAGGCGGCGTTGTGAATGTTCGAAATTTGCCTGAGATTCCTGCCCTTTCACGCGTTGCCAGCAAGAGCCGCAACGCTTAAAATCTGTGAAATATTTTTTTTACACGAACCCTAAGCTGTGACGTCATCAAGATCGAGAGCAATTGTTAGGGCTCTATCCAAATCGGCCATTCTTTGCTCTGTCAATGATCCGATATAGTTGGTTAGAAATGATTTTGGCAGGCTTATCAGTTCATCGCAATGGATGCTGCTGTCATGTTTTAATCCTTCTTCGATTCCCACAGGTACTTGGGTGGATAACCCATCGTAGCTGCTGTAGATAGGCGCGCAGATAACAGTGGAGAAACGAGAATCGATAAGAATTTGACGGCTGACAATAACAAATGCTCTGAACTTTTTGGGATCTCTGGAGGACGGCTTTTGGACGCGGTATAACTCTCCCCGTTTCAAATTTCCACCTGATAAGAGAGGACATCTTCCGCTTCTCGGTTGAGGCGTTTCGAATTTTTATTAAGAATATCCAAATCCTTTTGATTCCGAATTGTTTTGGTTCTCATCCTGAGATACTCACGCAAAGCGTGTTCAATAAAAGCAGAGCGGTTCTTTGATTCACCTAGATTTTGGTCGATAGTATGCAGAATTTCTTCGGATATTGTAATTGATGTCTTGACTTTCATACTACTTTCATACTACCAACCGTGAGACATGTCAACCTATAAAGTCTTTTCGAGCTTCATATAGCAATATAAAATATTGTTCCTTTAAAAGGGGCAATGCCGGTTATTAAATTTAAGCGTTTGCGACGATCCCCGTGGGAAACCCCAAAGACCGAAGATGGACATTAGAGGCCACCCAATATACAAATTACAAGAATCCAATACTCCAGTATTCCACCACTCCAACACTCCGGCTTTTCAATTGTTAAGCAGCCTGCTCGACTGCTTTATCAGCGCTTTGCTGGGACGCCGGTCCGAATAGCCGGCGGGTGAAATCGTTGGCAAACTTGCCCTCCGGGTCGTGTTGCTGCACCAGTTGCCGGAATCGATTAAAGTGCTCACCATGCAGCTTTTCCAGTTCCCGACTGCCGATAATTTCGCAGTACTTGCCCAGGTGGGGTCGAGCGCCAATGGATTTAATCAACTCTTCGGCGGCGGTGTAGTAGGACTCAAAGCCCACCGAATCATTGCAGACCAGATCGATCCAAGTCGAACGACGCTCTCGGCCTGCACCGATCAGGGTCCGGTCGTGGCCGGCTGGAGTAAAGCGGACTTCGAAAATCGCATACGGTAGTCCTTCAGCGTACATATCCTCGTACAGTTTGATGAAGCGCCGACTCATCTGGAATGTTTCTTCAAAGGGTACCGTAAATTCAAGTTCCTGGTGCAGGTGGTAGATGGTGCGGTTGAACGCCGCACTGCTTTCGAGCACAAGGTTGGTCCCTTTTTTGAACCCGTGCGCCAGATCGGATATCTTCGGCAGAAGGCCGGTGTAAGCCATCAAATTGCCAAGCCAGGCCGCCATAAGGGCGTCAACCGAAATCGCGATAAATTCCCGCACCGTACCCAGTAGTGACTTGTCATCGCTCGTCCGGTTCCAGATATTGATCTGACATTTTTCGGTAAATGGAAACAGATATAGGCTGAAGTGTTCGTTTTCCTGCAACAGCTTTTCGAAATTGTTCTCGACATAATTCAGATCCGATATCTCGACCGACTGCTGAACGTTGAACCGATCGACGCCCTGCAGCACTACCTCCACGATAATGCCCACCGCACCGATGCCGCCGATTGCCGCTTTGAACAGATCATCATCCGGGCCGCACTCTAAAATGTCGCCGTTTCCGTCGACAATTTTAAGTTGAACAACGGATTCACTGACAAAGCCCCAGTCTCTTCCGGTGCCGTGTACATCGGTCGACAAAATGCCGGCAATACTCTGGGCATCGTGGGATGGCTGAGCCGAAAAAGCTAAATCGCTTTTCAGCATTTCGCTGATAATATCC
>JASJCE010000428.1 GCA_030066155.1 Desulfobacterales bacterium
GTTGGAACCGAGGAACCGTATGAGGGAAATCTTCACGTACGGATCTGTGGGGGGAGCGCCGGGTAACCGGTGCTTCTACCCGGAATTCAAATTTTCCATCATGGTTGTGACCGCATTTGTCACAGGTGTTTGATATTTTATCCCCGATAAGAAGGAGGTAATATCATGAATACCGAACAGATGGCCTTGGAACCAATGACAAACGATCAACTTGAATACATCAAAAGCGAAATTAAAAAGACCTATCTGTACCTCATCAGCCACACAAATCACGATCCGATGGTCGTTGAGATTATGAAATTATCAGCGTTGGCTGATGTCCAAAGAAGATACGAGGCGGGGGAACCGTGGCAATAATTAGCTTTCAACGTTGAATAAATGTTTAAAGGTTCTGTAGTTGCTTTCTGGGGGGCTTTCCGTCACCAAAATTAATGGTCGGCGAATTGCCCCCCAGTGAAGAAAGGAGGAATGACCGCGAATTTATTTGTATAGACTTCAATGTGGAAAATTGATTCGCAGTCGGTGAAGTTGATACCAAATCGAGATAACAGAAAGATGGTTGCAAGATGATCAAAATGTTATCTTACTGCCTGAACCGACGAGGGTTAATCCGGCAGCATAAAATTGTCCTTTTTAATGATTTTGATTTGACACCGGATTCCCCAATACGATATGGTCCATGTATCCAAATCTTATCTGCAAATAATAAATAAAAACTGATAGTTATACTATTGGCAAGTTAACACAACGCAAGCAATGCCATATTATCACTTTTTGAATTACTACAATGTAGTATTTTTTATCAATTTCTTGACAATGCTGATAAATTTAAGTAATTATGCAGAGAATTTGTTGATCAAACTTTACATGTTGCCCGGAACCGTAACGCAGAACCTGATCTCTTTCCAAATGTTGTCCTCACCTAGCACCTCATTCTAAACTGAGTCACATCCTGATTCGGAATACATAGCTCGTACATCTTCAATTCTTAATTTCCTTATTGGCCTGATATAGAACTGGTTTCCCTAAGAACTTAACCTAACGGGATAAGAAACACTGGAGAGACCGCTCAATCGGTAACCCCAATATATTTTGTATCAGCAGAAAATTATCCATTGCACAAGTTTAGAATGTATCGGGTCCGCCTCTAATTCCGATTGTCGCAAGGGGCAAGGTATCTAATAAAAATCTAATTTGACAAACGAGTCAGTCATAAATAGGAAATGACATATTTCAGGACACCTATCGCCGATTCGCTCAGAATTGACTCTCTCTCGTCCTGACTAGCCTTCACCTGATGCTGTGCCTCTTTAAGTCAACCTATTAAATCGGCAACGTAAATGTAGAGTGGACAAACCGTATTTACAATTATTATGTAGGCTTTGATAGATGATTTTGGGCAAGCAATCCAAATGCAGCACTACTGGCTTCAATAATTTAGTCTCAAAAAACCAATCACTTTGTCAAGATTTGGGTTTCATTACGTATCCGCAGCCATTTCCAAACCTTATTGTTTATCGAATATAAATTCATACATTCAGTAATAATACATTATAATCGTAATGAATTTTCCACGGAAAACTGTAGTGCTGTTGTTTCTAAAGCTACCTCAACAAAGCCTGCAAGGGAGATAGCTGATCTCCCTTGCAGGCGGCTTCAGTCATTCCTCGCATAACTGGTCACACACCTAAATATAATTAGAAAAAAGGAGGGGCGGTTATGAAAAGACAAAACCATTTTACCAGGTTTTCCTTAATCCGAATATTTACGGTAATCATTCTCACAATTGTGCTGATGGCTCCAGCGACAAGCTGGTGCAAGGGAAATCTATTCTTGGGTGTTCCAGGCGGCAAAGGCGGAGTCGTCACCACCAGCGTACCAGACGCCGCCAGGGTCGGGGCTGAAATCCTGAAAGCCGGCGGTAACGCCATCGATGCCGCGGCGGCCGTGCAATTTGCCTTAAATGTGGTGGAGCCGTATTTCTCCGGCATCGGGGGCGGCGGGTTTATGGTGATATACCTGGCCAAGGAGCGGAAAACCATCACCGTGGAATCCCGTGAGAAAGCACCGGCAGCTGCAGACCCGGAGATGTTTGTCCCATTCTTTGGATTTCCCGGACAGGTGTTTAGCCTTGCCTCCACTAGCGGCCTTGCGGTGGGCGTGCCGGGGACCCTGCTGGGAGTGGCCACGGCCCTGGACAAATGGGGGACCATCAGCCTGAGCGAAGCGCTCCAGCCGGCCATCAAGCTGGCCGGGGACGGTTTTCGGGTCGGGCCCAAGTTGGCAGAGGCCACTGAGAACTCACGGCTGCAAAATGAGATCGGCGATCCGGCCTATGACGAGGCCCGGAAGGTATTTCGCCCCTTTGGTAATCCTCTCGAGCAGGGGACGCTGCTGGTGCAGCCGGATCTTGCCAAAACCTTCGCGAAGATCGCTGCGGAGGGAACCGATGTATTCTACAAAGGTGAAATTGCCGAGGCCATTGTCGCAACACAGCTGGCCACCCGTACTTTCGGCGGCTTCGATATCGCCGCGGGTATTGGGCGCATGACCCTCGAGGATCTTGCCAACTACAACGTGGTCCTTCGCAAACCCGTAGTGGACGAATACCGGGGATTTATCTTCAAGGGTATGGGGCCGCCCTCGTCGGGCGCTCTCACTGTGCTTCAGATTCTGAAGCTGTCTGAGCGCTTCCCCATCGGGGACGAACGGCAGGGGTTCGGTTTCGGATCAACCCGAACGCTGAATGTCATGATGGAGGCCATGCGCCTGGCCTTTGCCGACCGTGCCGTGTGGATGGGGGATGAGGATTTTGTAGATGTTCCCAAGGAAGGCCTGCTGGACGACGACTACATTGCCATGCGCAGCGCCCTGATCGATCCCGATTCCCGTCAGGATAATGTGGAGGCAGATGATCCGCGACCCTTCGAGGATAAACACTACTGGAAAAAGAGAAAGCTCTCCCGCCTGGATTCGGAAATGCAGAAGGGGGGTCACACAACCCACTTCAGCATTGTGGATCGCTGGGGCAACGTGGTCTCCTACACCACGACCATCGAATCGTTCTGGGGGACCGGACTGATGGTGAAGGATTACGGGTTCATGCTCAATAACGAGCTGACCGACTTTAACTTCAGGCCTACCGCCAGCGATGTACCGTTCAATCCCGGAGCGAATGATGTAGCGGCCAACAAGCGGCCCCGGTCGAGCATGTCGCCGACCATCGTGTTCAACCGGTGGGGAAAACCGATAGCCGCCTACGGGTCACCGGGCGGGTCTACCATCATCAACTCGGTGGTGAACACTTCCATGAACCTTATCGATCACAAACGAAACATCCAGGAGGCCATCGACCAGCCGAGGATATCGCAAACCAGCGCCAATGGCAGTCCTCTATGGGAGGCCGGTTTTTCTCAAGAGGTGATCGACGAATTGAAAGCGCCTCCCTTCGGGCACAACCTGTCGGATGAACGCTTGCGGGTCATCGGCTCGGTGCAGGGGGTGGCGATCAGCCCGTTGACCGGGCTTCAGTATGGTGGAGCCGACAGAAGGCGTGTGGGAGGTGTTGTCACCGTGAAGTTAAAGGAAATTGATGATTGCTGGCATTGCAATGGGGATGACGACGATGACGATGATGACGATGATGATGACGACGATGATGATTAATTTTTAGACGGAAACAATCATTTAGTTGAAAAGTAGGGTCGTCCGTCCGGCCCTACTTTTTAAATTCTGCAGACGGTGATATCTGCTATAAATCTACAATAAAATCATATGGTTAAATTGTAAGAAATTTAAAAATTATCTTTAAGCGAATTGATTGAGCCAATAAGCATCCAAGTTGCGAATTTCGATCTGTTTCAGCTCGACTTGGAATTTTCTGTAAGTTTTGATTCCTCCAACCTTAATTCCATTTCCTAAGCTTTTAGCGCTCATTTTTACTTGATTTAAAGTTCCAATAGTTGTAAAAACCGCTGCTCTCAAAAGTTGGAGCGCTATGGGTTTTCAATAGCTATGCAATCTGCTCAGTTCATTTTTTTTATCGAAAAATTGGAAATCAGATCATGGAAGAAAAAGATTTAGAATTTTTTAGAAATCTACTCATCCAATGGATGGAAGAACTTTTAGATCATGCCGATGAAACTGTTGAAGGGCTGTTAGATTCACAGGAAAATTTAGCAGATCCGTTGGATAGAGCCACTGTTGAATCGGACCGAATTTGGACGCTTCGCATCAGGGACAGAGAAAGTATGCTGATCAAAAAAATCCGACAATCTCTGGAGGATATCGAAAATGGCGAATACGGTATCTGCGAGGATTGCGGCGAGGATATTTCCATTGAACGACTCAAAGCCAGACCAGTCACCTCATTTTGCATACGCTGCAAAACTATACGCGAATCCAAAGAGAAACTGACTGAAATATGATGCTCACTGGCAGATGAACTTTCGAAATATTGTCAGAATTACAAAGACAGTTAATCATATATTTTACGTTAAAATCATAATTGATGAAAGGAAATAAGGATGAATAAAGGCGATTTAATCAACGAAGTGGCGAAAGTGGTTGGCACTAAAAAAGAAGCTCAGGAGGCGGTGGATTGTGTTTTTTCGTCAATCACTGAGGCACTGAAGAAAGGTGATACAGTGACTCTGGTTGGATTTGGAACCTTCAAAGTGACGAAGAGAAAGGCCAGAAAAGGACGCAATCCGCAGACCGGCGAGGAGATTGAAATCAAAGCATCGAAAGCTCCTAAGTTTACCCCCGGTAAGCTACTAAAAGAGGCGGTGAAATAAATATTTACTAACCGGTAAGACCATCTATACAAGACGATTTATTTCCTCGGCAGAGTTCCTTTACAGGGGCGCTGCCGTTTTATTTTTTTAATCCGGCCTTTTTCAGATGGAATCGCGCTCCAATGCCAAGAATTAAAAGAAAATGAAAAAGGATTTGTTCAGACAGCATGGTAAAGAACGAAATTTTTGTGATTGCAAATACAAATCTATAATTATTTTAAGCTGATAACAAAGATTTGGTTCAGGCACGTAATATACACTTTCGCCAGAATTCAGATTGGCTAGGGGAAACCCACAATGGCCGAGCATTTTATGTTTGTTCAGCGAACATGAAATTTCATGGTTCAATTTTCTGGTGGATTTGAAAATGCAATCTACAACTCAGTGCCAAAACGGACAGACCATTTATATTGAGTTTGCGCTATTTAAAATCCATAAAATTTCGGATTTAGAAATGAAAAAGATATTTTAATCCCTCAAATTTGACACATTGCTATATTTTCGATATTTGAATTTCACCATCCAAAGTTTCCTCAACATTGTTCAAACTGAATAACCATTAATGGAGGGCTCTAAGATGCAATGCCCAGAGTGTCAGTTTGAGAATCCCGAAGATTCCAACTTCTGTCTTGAGTGTGGTCAAAAACTTGAACAAAAATGTCCTCAATGTGAGAAAGCACTGCCGATTGGGGCTAAATTCTGCAACGGTTGCGGTTATAAACTCGTTGCAAAGCCAACTTCATCCTCAAAAGATCTTTCCTTTGATGATAAATTAGCCAAGATTCAAAAATACCTTCCCAAAGGTCTTACGGATAAAATCTTATCTCAAAGAGACCGTATTGAAGGCGAGCGCAAACAGGTTACGGTGATGTTTTGTGACATGGCCGGATTCACTTCCCTGTCTGAAAATTTAGATCCTGAAAAAGCTTATGCAATAATTGACCAGGTCTACGAGATTCTCATTCACAAGGTTCATGATTATGAAGGCACGGTAAACGAACTGACCGGTGACGGGATCATGGCCTTATTTGGAGCTCCTATTGCTCTGGAGGATGCTCCTCAGAGAGCGATCCGATCAAGCCTGGCGATTCATCGGAAAATAGCCAGATTTAGCGATAGGCTAAAGCAAAAAGGAGAGGACGTGCCGCCTTTAAAAATGCGGGTTGGTCTTCACACCGGCCCCGTGGTTGTTGGCACTGTGGGAAATGATCTGCGAGTCGAGTTCAAAGCGGTTGGGGACACGGTGAATCTGGCCTCAAGGATGGAAAGCTCAGCAGTGCCGGGATCAACTTATGTGACTGAGGCGACATTCAGACTGTCTGAAGGGCTTTTTCGGTTTGAGTTCGTGGGCAAAAAAGAGGTTAAAGGCAGGAAGGAGCGAGTCAAGGTCTACCGTGCGATTGCTCCCAGCACCAGCAGGACACGGTTTGACGTCAGTACTGAACGGGGACTAACTCCGTTTATTGGCAGGGAGCGAGAGCTTGAACTTTTGATTGATGGTTTAGAGCGGTCTAAGGCAGGCCGGGGGCAGGCCATTTCAATAATAGCAGATGCGGGAGTCGGAAAATCGAGACTCTTATATGAGTTCAGAAAAACAGTTGGCGGTGAAGATGTGACCTTCTTAGAAGGAAAGTGCCTTTCTTACAGCAGGGGTGTGGTCTATTACCCAATCATAGATATCCTGAAATCAAACTTCGATATCGGAG
>JASJCE010000429.1 GCA_030066155.1 Desulfobacterales bacterium
CTTTTCCACAGGGCGTCTTCGGCCCGCCAACGCTCCTTGATTTCCTTTTTCAGGGCTTGCCGGGTTGTGATATCGTCAGGCTCGGGAGCTTCTACGTCATTGATTGCCTGCATCTCAACAACTCTTGCCACAAGGTGATCTTCACCATAGATCGGTGTGATCAAGGCCTTGAAGTGTATCGACTCTCCCGCGCGGGTTTGCAGGTTGCCCTGATGTTGCAGGCGGGAGCCCTTGCCCGGGTTGAATCCATCCGCCGGGCAGCCGGCTTCACAGATTTGCTCGTCACCGCCAAATATTTCATCGCATTTTTTTGATACTGCTTCAAGCAAAGACCATCCGGTCAACCTTTCTGCGGCCGGGTTAATATAAAGGATATCCTTTGCCGGATTACATAAAAAAATCGGTGTATTGATGTTATCCAGAATTGATTTATAGGCTTGATCGAGTTCCATCAGAACGCCTTTGCCATTAAACGTTTACAATCCGGTTATGTCGGGTTCTGTTTTATAACCTGATAACAACACGTTTACGATTTTTTGATCTGCAAGTGTGTTACATACCATACTGCCTGATACAGGAAATGACAAAAAATTCGTCTTCAACTTATTCAGAAACTGTTAAACGTTTTACTACAAACTTCATTTCGGATCAATTAAGGAAAATAGTGGCAATTGTCGTACAGGCTTGACAGAGTATTAAGGTAAGGCTAAATGAAGTCATTCTCCAACCCGACTTATTCCTTTATCCGATAAGGCTAATAGAAGGATTGATCACCATGATTACATTGAAGGACAAGCTGTCCCATCTATCATACAACCAGGCCTGTAAACTGCTCGGACCGCAGGGCAAGCGATTAATATTGGATGGCGGTAAATTTGATATCGATCCGTATGAGCAGGTATCCCTCAACAGCCGGCGGTTTACGCTCAACTTAAGTGATGCCAGAGTTGATATATTTCTGGATCCCCAAAAAAATCAGCGTTTCAACATCAAGTGCAGTGCTTGCCCGGTCGTCTGTAAACACCAGGGCGCAGCCCTTTCACTGATTTTGGAGGAGAAACTTACCTTGGGGCTATCCGCCCCCCCTCCGGAGAGAGTTCCCGTGGAGAGCCTGAGCGACGAAGAGCTGGTCAGGGAAGCGCTTGCCGATCGATTCCAAAGAGCTAAATCCGAAAAAATGCGACTGCGGTCCCTCGATCCACAAACCTTATGGACCGACTATATCCTCACCAGCCATGTATCCGGTAAAAGCTATCGTATCGCTTTGCGGGGCTGGGATCCGGGGGAGTCTTACTGCTCATGTCCCGATTTTCGCAAAAACACGCTGGGCACCTGCAAGCACATTATGTATGCTCTGGAGAGGGTCAGAAAAAAGTTTAAACAGTCCATCAGGCATACACCGGCCGAAATCAATGATATTTGCGTATACCTGCGCTACGGTCGGCAGTTGCAAATCAGAATGCTGATCCCCGACAGCCTGCCCGCCCAGACTTCAAAGCTCTTAAAACCATTTAAAAACAAAACAATTAATAATCTAAAAAAATTGATTGACTGCATTCGTCGAATCGAAAATCTGGATGTTCCCGTGACAATTTATCCGGATGCCGAAGAATATATCAGCCAGAGGCTGTTTCAGGACAGGATGGTCAAAACCGTTGCCGAGATTCGAAAAAACCCGAAAGCCCATCCTCTGCGCCGGACATTGCTGAAGGCCGAGCTGCTGCCTTACCAGCTGGACGGGGTGGCATTTGCGGCCGGCACTGGCCGGGCGATATTGGCCGACGATATGGGATTGGGCAAAACCATTCAGGGCATCGGCGTGGCCGAACTGTTGCACCGGCAAGCGTCCATCTCCAAAGTGCTGGTGATTTGTCCGGCCTCTCTAAAATCCCAGTGGCGCCTTGAGATCAAACGGTTCGGCAATCGCGATTGTCAGCTCATACTGGGAAGCGCCAAGGACCGGCCGGCCCAGTATGACAATGACCGTTTTTTTACGATTTGCAACTATGAGCAGGTGCTGCGTGATTTTCTGTCGATTGAACGGGTCAGATGGGACCTGATCATCCTGGATGAAGGCCAGCGGATCAAAAATTGGGAAGCCAAAACCAGCCGGGTCATCAAGGCCCTGAAATCCCCATTCGCACTGGTGCTTTCGGGAACCCCCCTTGAAAATCGCATCGATGAGCTTTTTTCGGTGGTGGAATTCATCGATGATCGTCGCCTGGGTCCGGCTTTCCGATTTTTTAACCGGCATCGGGTGGTAGACGAAAAAGGCCGGTTGCTGGGCTATAAAAATCTTGACCAATTACGAAAAAAGCTCGAGCCCATTATGCTGCGACGCACCCGCAAAGCGGTAATCAAGGATCTACCGCCGCGAACCAATCAAATCCTGAGGATTCCGCCAACCGAAGAGCAGCTTGAACTGCAAAAAGGGCACCGGCAGATTATTCAAACTATTATACAGAAGCGATACCTGACGGAGATGGATTTGCTCCGGCTGCAGAAAGCCCTGTTGATGTGCCGGATGTGTGCCAACAGCACTTTTTTGGTCGACAAACAACCGCCGGGGTACTCCAGTAAACTGGCTGAACTCGATCAGCTGCTGGACCGTCTGATGGCCGAGGAAGATCGTAAGGTCGTCCTGTTTTCCGAATGGACCACCATGTTGAATTTGATCGAGCCGATTCTGGAAAAGCTGCAACTGAATTATGTCAGATTGGACGGTTCCGTGCCGCAAAAGAAGCGTCAGGGGCTGATGCACCAGTTTCAGAGGGACCCGGAGTGCCGGTTATTCATTACCACCAATGCCGGGTCCACCGGCTTGAATCTTCAGGCAGCCAATACGGTTATTAACGTCGATCTGCCGTGGAACCCGGCCGTGCTGGAACAACGTATCGGCCGGGCGCACCGCATGGGTCAAAAGCGGCCGGTGCAGGTTTATTTGCTGGTCACCGAAAATACCCTCGAGGAAAATCTTCTGGGCACACTCTCGGCCAAGCATGAACTTTCCCAGGCTGTCCTGGATCCGGATTCTGATACGAGCCAGGTTGACATGGCCACCGGGATGGAAGAGCTCAAACGGCGACTGGAGATTTTGCTGGGCGAAAAACCGGATGCCGCCGAAGACGAAAGCATGCGGGAGCAGGTCGAGCTGGAGGCCGAAACACTGGTTAAAAAAGAAAAAGTCGCAGTTGCCGGAGGAAAGCTGGTGGGAGCTGCGTTTGCCTTTATCGGTGAGATGTTTGCATCCAGCGAAGAATCCGAGGAAATGAGCAAGCTGGCCGGCGCCTTCAAATCCAAACTAAGCGATTGCATGGAAAAGGCGGATGACGGTTCCCTGAAAATGACCATTTCGCTGCCGGATGAAGCCTTTTTGGACAACATGGCCCGCTCCCTGGCACAGATCGTCAACATCGGCGGGAAAAATTGAGATGATGCAGGCCAAATTAAAAAGAAATGGTACTTTAGATCTTCGACCATCAATCTTCAAATCCGGCTTATCCGGGTTGGGAACAGGTAAAAATAATGAGTGAGACAAAAGAGCAGGTTTCAGAAGCCATTTTGAGGGCCAAAGCCGAATTGGAGCTGGCGCTCGGTACAGTAGAAAAAATTCCCTCTTTTGATGCATCATCGGTGGCATTTTCAGCGCATGCGTTGAATAATTTCCTGACCGTCACGACTGCCATAGTAGATCTGTTGATGTTATCATTGGAAGACCATTCGGACCAGGAAGTTAAAACGTGGTTGAAAAACTTAAAACACACCAATCGGTTGATGAGCCATATCGTCGCTGAATTGATGAATGACGCCACGATTAGAAAGCATCCGGAGCTTAAATTCGAAAAGTTTGATCTCTCCAGGCTGGTGAGGCGGGCCTGCATTTATTATCAGCAGGTAGCGAATCGCAAAGAATTGAAAATTATATTGGAATCAGGCTCCGGTCAATGCAATGTCTGGGGAGACCAGGTTGCAGCTGCCGCCATCATGGACAACCTACTGTCGAACGCCGTTAAATATTCTTATCATGGCCGTGAAATCCGGGTAAGCGTGCAGCGGAAAGCAGACAGCGGCAAATGCAGTGTTCAGGACAGCGGACCCGGTTTAAGCATCGAAGATCAGAGCCGCCTATTTCAAGCGGGTATTAAATTGAGCAGTGTACCCACCGCTGGCGAGTCTTCAACCGGTTACGGGCTATCCGTTGCCAAAGAACTCGTCGATCTGTTAAGCGGAACCATCTGGTGCGAAAGTCAACCGGGAGAGGGGGCACGGTTCTCCTTCACTCTGCCGGTGAAGGAACCGGAAAAAGCCTGATGTCAAGGATTTTTTAAATTTGAATTCTATTTGAGTCATCTCCGTAAAACCGTTAGCCTCCCGGATATTGATATGGCCACCCAAAAGCGCCCAAGTCAAACTTCAGGCTCAGTATTTTCAAGATGTTACGAAGTCAAAATGCGATAATTTTGACGGTCTACAATACCGTCAATATTGCCAACAGGAAAAACTGTCATGAAAGCTATTTCTCTCGATTATGATGGAATGACTTTAGATCAATTGGTGGCAATTGCCCGCCAGGGCATCAACGTCAAATTATCAGACGGTTCGCGCGAACGTTTGCGGCGAACCCGACAACTGGTGGACAATTGGGTGGAGAACGAACGCACCATCTATGGGATTACCACCGGCTTCGGCGCCTTGAGCGATGTGGTCATCTCGAAGAAGGATACCCGCCAGCTGCAGGACAACATTCTGATGAGTCATGCAGCGGGGGTCGGCGATCCCCTGGATGAATCTACTGTGCGCGGTATCATGGCGTTGAGAATCAAAGATCTTGTTAGAGGGCACTCCGGTATTCGGCTTGAAACCGTCGAGCACCTGGCCGCGTTGCTGAACTGGGGTGTATGCCCGGTAATTCCGGAAAAAGGATCTGTTGGTGCCAGCGGAGATCTGGCACCGCTGGCCCATCTGGCGCTGGTTCTGGTCGGCCTCGGGGAGGCTTTCTACAAGGGTCAGCGGATGTCCGGCCGTCAGGTGCTGAGCAAGTGCGGATTGTCGCCGATTCAGCTGGAAGCCGGTGAAGGCCTGGCCCTGGTCAACGGGACTCAGGTGATGACCGCTATTGGGGGGCTGGCGGTTTATGACGCGGCCAATTTATCGAAAATGACGGATATCGCCGCTGCCATGAGCCTGGAAGTTTTGATGGGCAGCCGAACGGAGTTCAACAAAAGAATTCACGAGATCAGACCGCATCCGGGGCAGGCTGTCGCCGCCGATAATATGGAGCGCATGGTCCGGAACAGCGAGATTATTACCTCCCATAAAGACTGCTCCCGCATTCAGGATGCCTACACGCTGCGGTGTTCACCCCAGGTGCACGGTGCTACTAAAGACGCCATCAACTATTGTCGCAATGTAATTGAAACGGAAATGAATTCATCCACCAACAATCCGATTATCTACGCGGAAGGTCGGGATTTTCTGCTGGGGGGCAATTTTCATGGCCAGCCGGTGGCGCTGGCGCTGGATTTCCTCAGTATGGCCGTATCAGAGCTGGCCAATATATCTGAGCGCCGGATCGAACGGCTGGTCAATCCCATGCTAAGCGGACTGCCGGCTTTTCTGGTCAGCGACGGCGGACTCAATTCCGGTTTTATGATCGCCCAGTATACGGCGGCGGCGCTGGTTTCTGAAAATAAGGTGCTCTGTCATCCTGCCAGCGTGGACTCCATCCCGACATCGGCCAACAAGGAAGATCACGTTTCCATGGGAACGATCTCGGCCCGTCAATGTCGTGATGTGATATCCAATACCGAGGATGTCATCACCATCGAGCTTTTGTGCGGCGCACAGGCTCTGGATTTATTCACCAATATTAAACCGGGCGAGGGAACTATGGCGGCGTACAACGTCATTCGCCGGGAGATCTCCCATCTTGGAACCGATCGCATTCTGGCAAATGATATTGCCGCCATGAAAGAGCTGATCCGAAACGGTAGAATTCTGAGAGCAGTGGAAAAGAAGATTGGTAAGCTAAGGTAGTAGTTACTTATGTTCGTAATAGCTTACCGCCACGAAATTCCAAGCACCAAAAAACAAATCCCAAATAATTTCCAATAACCAAAATCCGAAATTCAAAAACTAAGGAAAACAGCCGTGGAATTCCAAATGATCCCTGCAACGCCTTTTGGTCATTGAGTATTGTAATTTGAGATTTATTTGGAATTTGATGCTTGAGATTTGGGATTTTGTATTGCTTCGATCCTCTACCTTATTCATATAATTTGGAATTTTATCTGACCTCATCCTGAACACTTCAAAGCACCTTGACACTTCCTTGTTGTTTCCCTAAAATGCAACGTTTGCGGATATAAATTCCAGGTAATTTCCGCATATCATTTCAGTAGAGGACATCTCTGTTAATGGAGTTTTTAGGGCAAGTTGTCGATATTGATCTTAATACGGGATCCGTCAAATTTTCTGCTTTTCCGGAT
>JASJCE010000430.1 GCA_030066155.1 Desulfobacterales bacterium
CTGACCGACATGGAGTGCTGCTATAAGGTTTTCCGACGTGAGATCATCCAGGCCATCGCCATCCGGGAATCTCGTTTTGGCATCGAGCCCGAACTGGTGGCCAAGGTCGCCCAAATGCGGGTACGGATTTTTGAGATGGGGGTTTCCTATTTTGGACGAACGTATGCAGAAGGCAAGAAAATCGGCTACCGCGACGGATTTCGTGCTCTGTATTGCATATTTCACTATAACGCCCGTAAAGCACCGGTTCCGATTCAATTTTTTATCTACATCCTGATCGGCGGTTTTTCCGCCGTGGTCAATATCAGTCTTTTTGGAATCCTCAACCAGATGGGAGCCGCACATCATTTTGCAATTCCAGTTGCATTCGTACTGGCAGCCATAATCAACTATCTGCTCTGTATCACCTTTCTATTTCGACATAAAGCCAGGTGGAAGACGACCGGCGAAGTGCTGGTATATTTTCTTGTGGTGATCCTGGTCGGCGCAATTGATTTTGTTGCCACAACCGCTCTGCTTAAAATGGGGACGATCCCGATGCTGGCCAAATCCGTCGCCTGCCTTGTGGGATTGGCCTTCAACTTTCTGGGAAGGCGCTATTTTGTCTTTCCCGAACCTGCGTTGGGACCGTGGAGATCTCAGGTAAAATAATTGGACAGGACCCGCCTGCCATGCAAGAAAAAGCGGCCTTTCGAACAACGATGCTCATATGGCTGCGCCTCACAAAAAATTAGGCAATGCGTAAAGGCATGCGCAGGCAGGTCAACAGGGTCGCCTGGATAATGCGGCCTTCGGCCAAAAGCCTCTCGCCGCAGGTGAAATATTTCCGGATAATCGTGCATGCCGCGTCGAAGCTTTAGCTAAGTCTGGTTAATCCTGCCAAAATATAAATAATAAAAATCGAATCCATTCCACTGTTCAGATTTCAAGATTCAGCGGCTCATTTGCCCGATGCGTCAATTATCATCAATTGCGGGCCAATGCCGTATTTGCCTTCTGAAGATTATGCTGCGCCAACTTAAAACCGGGATTTGACTTCAATGCCGCCTCAAAATGAATTGCGGCTTGCCCATATTTTTCTTGCACCATCAGCACCATGCCCAGGTTGTTGTGAGCCTTGGAATAATCCGGCTGATAGTACAGTGCCTTCTCAAAGTATCCGATCGATTCTGCATACCGGCCTTTGACCATGAACACCGTTCCGATATCGTTATAGCATCGTGCCGAGGCGGGATTGATCCTCAACGCCTGCTTAAAATGTCCGATTGCCCGGTCCAGATCGCCGCGATAGGATAAAGCCAGACCAATATTTCTGTGGGCCAAGAAGTTATCCGGATTGACATTGATCGCGTGGCTGAAAAGCTGAACACTGTTAACCCAATGCCTGGTTTGATTTCCGGCAATCAACATCAAGATGACAATCAGCGCCGCGGATGCCGAGACGAGTGCAAATTTCTTTTGTCTGAATGGTCTTAAAAGATCCGGAATCCCCCAGGCAATCATGATGTAAAGACCCACAAAGGTCATGTAGGTATACCGATCTGCCATGGCGTGGGAACCGATTTTGACGAGTCCGATCACCGGTACCAGTGTTCCTAAAAACCACAGCCATCCGACGGCAAGATACGGATGTTTTTTTAATTGTTTAATTGCCAGAACGGAAAACAATCCCAGGAGCAAGCATGAACCTGCGATTTGCCAGACCGGTATGTTTGGGGAATACGGATACACGGCTGTCAGATCCCGGGGCCATACCATTTTGATCATGTAGTTGACGTAGGTAACCGGTACCTGCAGAATTCTCTGAACCATGGGGGCGCTGTCAATCGCGGACACGGCACCATGGGCCTTTTGCAGCGCAAACGTTAAAACGCTGGCACCGAAAGACATCAGGATCAGCGGCACTTTTTCCAGAACGATGACAGCCGCAGTCCTGGAAGGGCGCGCGGCACCGGCTGGGTGACCCACTGCAGACCGCAACCGCTCTAAAGGCCAGTAGTCCAGCAGCAGGAGAACAAACGGCAGCGTTATGATCATGGGTTTGGACATTAAACCGGCAACAAAAAACAACAGTACGATACCGTAACGCCGGAAGCTCGGCTTACAGACATAGCGGTGGTATGACCACATCGTCAGTATCCAGAAAAGCGCAAAGAGAAGGTCCTTGCGTTCCGATACCCAGGCTACCGACTCGACATGGACGGGATGAACGGCAAACAGCGCCGCAATAAAGCCGCTCTGCCAGAGATTGCCCGTCATCAGCCTGAAAACCGCAAACAGCAGAAGGGTGTTCAAAATATGCAAAATCAAATTGGTGACATGATAGTAACCGGCATTCAGCCCATGCAATTGGCTGTCGACCATGTAGCTCAACCAGGTCAACGGGATCCAGAAACCACCATGGCTGCTGGAGAACGCCCATGCCACATTTTCAGAGTTCAGCCCCCGGGATACGTGGGGATTGTTTAAAATGTACACGTCATCGTCCAGCAAAACAAAATCAAAATTTTTAGTCTGGTAATAGATGAAAAGAATCGCTAAAATGAGGCACAAGCAGATCACGAATTCAAACCGCACGCCGGGCGGCATCTTTTTTGTATTAGAAGAACTGCTCATTTGCCAATTATCCTCAGAGCCGTTTGTTCAAAATCTGAAAGTGTTTCCGTTGTAACGGTTAGAGCTTCCGCCACAGGAAATCGGAGAAACCCTGGCAATGAGATTAGCAGAGCGGATTCACTCTAACCGGAATTCTTTTCTTTTGATATTCTAGTTTACCACAATCAGTTGATTATTGCAGTTGTCGATTTTTTGTCGGTGCGCAGTAATTACTAGTATGCCCATTGACCGATATTATTCAGGCTGAGAAAGCCAAAATCAATGCTTGTCTTTTCAATGAATTCCGGAGCACATATAAACTTGACATTTTCCACCAATATTTCATATAATTTCAGAAGTTAACCAAACATCTGGCTGGCCCATGGTATCGTGGTTCCTCCCATTTGCCGCTTTCCCGGCAAAGGCTTGACGAGTATTATGATAAATCAGAACATTACCGTCATTATCCCGGCTTATAACGAAGCCGCCATAATCGGTGACCTAGTCACTGAAATTAAGAATTTGTACCCGGATTTTGAAATTATCGTTATTGATGACGGCTCTGATGATGAAACGGCGAGGGTGGCCCAACAAGCGGGTGCGACCGTTTACAGCCATCCTTATAATATCGGCAACGGTGCGGCCATAAAAAGCGGTATACGCAAGGCAGCCGGCGATGTACTCATTTTTTTGGATGGTGACGGGCAGCACAAACCGGATGAGATTGCTGATTTGATCGCGCATATCCCACCTTATGATATGGTTGTGGGCGCTCGGTCTACGAGTGATCAGGCCTCTCTGGGTCGGGCCTTCGGCAATAAATTGTATAACTGGTTTGCCTCCTACGTGGCCAAGTTTTCGATCAAAGATCTGACGTCCGGATTTCGGGCGGTCAAAACCAAAGTCGCCCGGAATTTTTTATACCTTTTACCCAACACGTATTCCTACCCCACAACCCTCACGCTGGGGGTGCTGCGGAGCGGGATGAGCGTCCGATATATTCCGATCAAGACCCGCAGACGTAAAACCGGCAAAAGCAACATTCGAATGCTCAAGGATGGTGTGCGGTTTTTCATGATCATCACCCGTATCTGTACCCTGTATTCGCCGATGAGGGTCTTCCTGCCGGTCAGTTTTGTGATGTTTGCCGGGGGCTTGATCAATTACGTTTACACCTTTTTGACCCACAGCAGGTTTACCAATATGAGCGTCTTCCTGTTTGTCGCCTCCATAATCATTTTTATGATGAGCCTCATCTCCGAGCAAATATGTCAGATGCGGTTTGAAAGACGAGGGGCGGACCGGCCCATCCTAAAAGCAGGATCCAAAAAAAAAGGGTCATAAATTCTACTCAAGTTTCATCCTTCAGAGTCGATGTATAATATAAGTCTGAATTAAGCCCTTGTTTGTCATTTATCCCTGCAAGTTATACGAATTATTTGACCATCCGATTCGATTGTGATATGAGTAGCATAGCTACTCAATATGAGAGAGGGCCTATGGATAACCTATTTGCTGGACTGATATCCTCCAAAACCCGAATCAAGCTCTTAATTCGGTTTTTTTTTAATCCCCGAACGCGCTCCTACCTGCGGGAACTCGCCAAGGAATTCAATTTGTCGACCAATGCCGTGCGGGAGGAATTGAACCAGCTCCGCAGCACGAATCTGTTAAAATCCGAAAAAAACGGGCGTCAGGTTTATTATATGGCCAATCAGAAGCACCCGCTGTATGAAGAGCTCAAATCGATGGTCGGCAAAGTGATGGGCATTGACCAGGTCATCGACGGCATTGTCAACCGTCTGGGGGATCTTGAAAGGGCTTATTTGATCGATGATTACGCTGAAGGCAAAGACACCGGCATTATCGACCTGTTGTTAGTGGGAAATATCGACCACTACCACTTAAATGATTTGAGCAGAAAAACTGAACGATATATCAAGCGCAAGATTCGATCATTAGTGTTGAGCCGTAAAGAATATCAACAACTGCTACCCAAATTGAAAAACCGGCCGCGCGTGCTGATCTGGCAGGCACCGGACAAATAACGGTATTTACAGTCTTAAAATTGGTACAGTTCTTGTATAATTTTAGCGAGTTATAATGAGACGCGGATGAACACGGATCGTGCGGATTTTTTTGATATTGCCGACAAGATTAAAGGCATAAAATCTTCAATGAAAATCTATGACGATCCGCATCGATCTGCGTTTTAATTTTATCCATAATTAATAAAATTTCAATAAGTTATATAGTAATTAGAGTGTAACTTAGCCGGCGGAGCTGTGTCAATTAGCTGGTAAGTTCATGGGCTGCTAAGCTCGTAAGCCAACCGATTAAGAACATTAGTCTGGTAAGTTCGTTAGTTGGTAAGCTGGTAAGCCACAGATATGTAACATTAAGCTGGTAAGTTTGTCAGTTGGTGAGTTGGTAAATGCGAAGGTGAAAGACTAATGTTGATCACCTGGTTGACGAAATAGTCTAACCTATTTTTGCGCCGTAGCGTCTTTGCGTGAGGCCCTTCAGATAGAAACGACGAAAAATTGACGTTGGATCGATTGCATTATGAAACTGAATAATCCGATTTTGGTTACAGGCGGGGCAGGTTACATCGGTGCCCATGCCTGCAAGGCTCTCAAGAGGGCAGGGTACTCGCCGATTGCATACGATAATCTGATATACGGTCATCGGTCGGCCGTCAAATGGGGACCACTGGAAGTGGGCGATATCTCGGACCGGCAGCGGTTGGAAGCTGTGATGCATGAATACAACCCCATGGCCGTAATGCACTTTGCCGCTTATGCGTATGTGGGCGAATCGGTCGAAAAACCGTCAAAATATTATCACAATAATGTGGCCGGTACACTGACGTTGCTGGAAGCCATGCGCCAATGCGGCATTGATAAAATCATATTTTCCAGTACCTGTGCAACTTACGGCATGCCGGAGCAGACTCCCATTGCTGAGGATCACCCCCAAAATCCCATCAATCCTTACGGTCGCAGCAAACTCATGATTGAGTGGATTCTGGATGATTTTTCGAAGGCCTATGATTTAAAATATGTTGCCCTACGATACTTCAATGCCGCCGGCGCGGATCCGGATACTGAAATCGGCGAGGACCATGATCCTGAAACCCATTTAATCCCCCTCGTTTTGGATGTGGCTCTGGGACGACGGGATCAACTGCAGGTATTCGGCACCGACTATGAAACGCCGGATGGCACCTGCATCCGGGACTACATTCACGTCACCGACCTCGCAGAAGCCCATAAGTTTGCTTTAGAATATCTTCAAGCCGGCGGTCAAAGCAACTTCTTCAACCTGGGGAACGGCAATGGATTTTCGGTTCGGGAAGTGGTCGCATCGGCTTCCAACATAACCGGTCACGATATCCCCTGCATCGCAACTGACAGAAGGCTGGGAGATCCGCCGGTTCTGGTCGGCAGTTCGGGAAAATGCCGCCAAATACTGGGCTGGAACCCTGTTTTCGACAGCCTCGATACCATCGTCGCATCCGCCTGGCGCTGGCAGCGAAAACTCAAGAGTGACGGTCGGTGATTGCGGCGGCATGCTGCCCGAAACCTGGCCTGCCAAGGTTAACTATTGTGAACGACAACACCCAAATGGTTGAAACCAAAGCCGTCGTCGAGACGGCTGTTAAAGGGGCCAAATGGGTTGTTCTCTCCACACTGGTATCCAATGCCTGCCGCCCGGTCTTTACCATTATTCTGGCACGGTTGCTGGTGCCTTCTGATTTTGGCTTGATTGCCTATACCACCATATTCATGGGGATTGTCAACCTGGTTCAAGACATCGGGTTAAGCCAGGCGCTCATCCAGCAACAGAGAGAGATTCAAAAATCAGCGGATGTCGTCTATACAC
>JASJCE010000431.1 GCA_030066155.1 Desulfobacterales bacterium
TGCCCCATATAGCGAACTTCCAGTTCAGTCCCGATTGAAGCTTCTTCGGCGGGCAAATAGCCATAAGCAATAACCTTCCCGACCGCATAGCCGTAATTGCTGGAGGTTATATGACCGATACAGCGGCCATTGGTGAGGATCGGCTCATACCCCAGAAGACCGGCCCGGGGGTCCTCGAGTGTCAGGCAGGTCAGCATTTTCCGGGGGGGCTTGTCCTTGGCATCCAGGCAGGCCTCACGGCCGATAAATGAGGGTTTGGCGGTTTTGACGGTCCAACCCATGCCGGCCTGGTACGGATTGTACTCGGTATAAATATCACGCCCCCAGAGACGATAGCCCTTTTCGAGACGCAACGAATCGAAAGCGCCCGTGCCGGCTGCGATCAAATTGTAAGGTCGTCCGGCCTCCCACAGGGCATCCCAGACCGGCAGGCTTTGATCTACCGGTATATGAAGCTCCCAGCCCAGTTCGCCGGCATAAGAGATGCGCATGGCAAACACTCGGCTCATGCCGACCTCTATCCATTGAGAAGTATAAAATGGGAAGGCTTCATTGCTTATGTCCGTATGTGCCGCCTGGCGTAATATGCGGCGCGCATTCGGTCCCCACAGGCCGATGGCTGAATAGGCGCTTGACAAATTTCTGACGACTACCGAGCCGTCGGCAGGGGCATGACGCCTGACCCAATCGAGATCCTGGGGCAAAGTGCCGGCCCCCACAAACATCCAGAACCGATTCTCGCCCAATCGGGCGACGGTGAGGTCACGCCGGATACCGCCCCCCGGCGTCAGCCAGAATGTATAAACCACATTGCCGGCCAGCTTGTTCATTTCATTGGAGCACAGAAAGTTGACAAACTCGGCAGCCCCGGTCCCGCTGATTTCGATGATGCAAAGGCCGCTGATGTCGAACATGCCCGCATTTTCCCGTGTCGCCAGGTGTTCGGCGCCCTGAATTCTGGACCAATATTCCGCCTCCCAGCCTGTTCGTTTCGGTATCCGTTCGTCGTAAACGGCGAGGAGTTCGCGGCTGTTTTCAAACCAGCTGGGGATTTCGAATCCGGCGAATGTCGTGAAGGATGCGCCGAGCGCTTTTGTTCGAGGATGATATGGCGTCAGGCGAACGTTGCGCGGTTCGCTCAGCGGTTGGGATGGATGGACGATGTCGTAGACTTCGCGGTAGTTTTTATTGCAGACTACGCTGATGTATTTGGCGGTTGTCTGGAATTCGTCAAATCGGTGTAAATTGACCTGACGCATGTCCCATTCGGTGTCGCCGCGGGTCATCCACTCGGCTATGGATTTAGCGACGCCTCCCGCGTGAGTAATCCAGGATGCAACGGCCGTCCACAACCCCCTGATTCGGCGCGATTCCCCCATTATCGGGTACCCGTCGACGGAAAATGCGAACATGCCGTTAAATTTTTGCACGAGCTTTCTGTCTTGCAGAGCCGGGACGATTTTCTGAGCCTGGCCCCAGGCTTCCCCAAAATCATCCGGCGTAAAGGGATGCATCGCCGTGCCGTTAATGGCGTGGGGATTGACCGGACGGGGAACATGCCGGTAACTGCCGACCCCATAGGCATCCCAATGCTGTCGGTAATACATGGCGGAATCCAATTCCCGCATTCCCGGCCAGACGATTTCATCAGCCATATTTTTGCGATCGAATTGGGCCAGCTCGGGCAGCGGTTCGCTGATTACATACTGATGCTCGTAAGCGAACAGCGGCAACGGCACGCCATGTTGATCCCCCAGAACCGGCCCCCAGATGTTGTTGCACAGCAACACCTGTTCGCATTCGATGCGGGGCATCTCCGGATTCGCCGTGCGGACGGCGGTTACCCGGCCTTTCTTCGATTCAATTTCCGTTACCATCGTGTCAGCGATAAATCGCGCCGCACCGCCTTCGGCGGCATCCCTCGCCAGGGCCCCCGAAACGTGCCATCCGGCCACAATCGCGCCCAGCGGCGCATACAATCCCCCCACAATGGCATCCTTGTTGATCAGCGGCACCTTTTCCTGAATTTCCGACGGGGTTTGCAGGACGGCTTCCGCCCCAAAAGCCTGGGCCTCTCCGTGCAGTCGCACCAAATCATCCATGCGCGCCCGGGATATGGCAATTTCGAGACCACCGAGCGCGTTGTATGTGTTGCGACCACTTTCAAAAGGCCGCAGACTTTTATACAATTTCGAGGAGTATTGCGCCATTTGGGTCAGCAATTTGGAGTGGCTCAACGCCACAACCCCCCCAGGCGCATGCGAGGTTGATCCATCATTCTCGAAAAGCGGACCCTTATCAACAACCAAAATGTCCCGCCAACCGAGTTTCGTTAAATGATAGGCCGCTGCGCAGCCGACAATGCCGGCACCGACAATGACCAGACGACCCTGATGATTCATACCTTGTCCTTCCCCCTGAATTGATCGGTTCATATATTTCAGTCGGGTTAATTCGACCTATTTTCCCGGATGACTAATCTCAAACATTAATCATAAGTCAAGGATGAAACGGATTCAAGCTACCCATGGTTACTTTCCAGCTCTCTCTGTTTGTTTAGGACGGCAGCAGAGTTGCCTAAATAGTTTACAGAATGCTGTCTAGCAAACAACTGATGGAGCGGATTTGACATTCGAAGATTCGCACCTGGACAGTTGCGCCACAATCAAAGGCATCAAACCCTGAAACGGAGAATGTAAAAGCTGCGTGTTTTCGTGATCCGGATTCGAAATAAAGCCGTTCGGAAATTGAAAGCGGTAGGCTCCGGGTCGCGTAATTTCGAGGGGGCGTGCGATGTGGCTTCTACCTCCGGTGGTCGAGATGGTCCGCCAGGAGGTCGATGCGTTCGTTGGTTGCCGCTATCTCCGTCACAAGGTTCAACAGGGTCCATCGGCCGGCGGACTTCGACGCTACCACGTAAATTGTGCCCTCACCATACGGACCGGAAACCGGTATTGCCAGGTCCGCATGCCCTGATGAACCATTGACATTGATGTTGCCCATAACCAGCAATCCCGCCTCAATCGGAGAACCTAATGCTTCCTGTACATACTGATTTTCCTGCGCCATGGCGAGCGCATCTTTGTATGCATCGGAAGATTTCATCATGCCGAAAACGAGGGCAAGAATCCCAACGATGAAACCGACAACTAAAACGACAACGCCGAAACATACCGGTACAAACCATTTCCAGTTGCGTTGCCACCATGTGGCTGATGGTGTTTGCCTCTGTCCCGGCAAAGGTGGAGGGGACTGGATTTCCATATTTTCTCCTGCAGTAAATAAATTGGTTCGTTTCGCTCAAAATTGGAATGATGGAATAACGAATATTCCAGTATTCCAACATTCCATGTTGATTGAACAAGGCCTGAATATAAAAAAGGTATTATTTCCAATAAGTTATAGAACACCTGAGACGTCAATTTAGTTCTCGGCGCAGACGCTCTGAAGAATTTCATGAAACTGGGAGGAATTGCGCAGGTCGGCAAAGTCCGGATCACGCGACATTCGCTCGCGGGTAAAAGATCGATCCAGGCTACAGGCCCGACGTAACTGGGCAAGTGCTTCATCGGTCATTCCCGCCAGCGCCAGGGACCCGGCAAGGTTGGTGTAGGGATAGAGATAATCCTCGGGAGTCACCTCCGCTGCGCGATCGAACCACTTCACGGCCTGCGTGTAGTCTTTTTTACGGTAGGCATTCATTCCGCGCTCATTGAGAAAATACGTCAAGGCAAAACGGGCATTCCGCCCGGCTCTGGCCGGAAAACGATACAGCGCCGAAGATTCCGTCTCAGCTGCCAGCAACCGGCCGCCTTCGTCACGAAACAGGGTGTACGTCCCAGCTGCCTCCAAATAAAAAAAGCGCTTCTCCGGGCGATCACTGCAAATTAGGAAAGGGTGGCAGCTCACGGCCTCACCATACAAAAAACGGTCCTGATCCAGGGCCTGTAGCCGTTCGATAGTATAGGATCGGCCATCTTCTCCGATGCACTCCGGGGGCCGGAATAGCTCAGATAAACGGTGGCTCGTGACGTCATAGAGACGCAGGGCCTTAGACTGCTTCAAAACAACGACGCCGGTCTGTGGAAGGTAATCGGCAAATACGTAATCCAGGTAAAATCCGGGGGTTCTTGATTCTCCCGCAATAAGATCAAAGCGCTGAAGCAGTTCGACCGGTTCCCCGTTTCGGGTTTTGCGGACTTCCAATACACCGCAAACCGGCTCATCGAAGTTACCCCTGGGATCGGGATGCCGCAACAAGGTTAGCCGCAGACTGCGGTTCGGCAGCGATCGGGTCCGGCCGGCACACGGTTCAACCCTCGCGGTCCGGCCAGGGCTGTCTTTAAATCCAATTTCGGAAAATGCCGGTTCGTCCGTTGTGTCCTGACCCGAATGGTTCGGCGCCGGGCTACCGACCACGTCCAGGGTGATCCAGGACTTGGGTCCGTAGCGGGCATAGGTACTTATCCAGGCGCAAATCGTGTGGGTACCCGGCTGTCTCAGCACCACATCTAGATCCAGCGACGTTGTCCTCTCGCCCTCGAGTGAGATGGGCAGCCGGTCTAATGGAAGTACCCAGCGTTTGTGTTGACCCGGGCCGATGGTGCCGCTACCTCGGTACTGGCCGGCGGCCACCCGCTGCACGGCCAGATAGCCGCCGATGCCGTCCACTTCAAACCATATGGTGCGCAAATACTTGCGGTCGTCGTTGTAGGCTTCAAGTTCCACACGCAGCTGTGTGCCGGGCCACGGCAGTTCAGCTGGAAGGTCAAATCGCACGCAGGGCTTGCGTTCGTCGCGGTAAGCGATCTGCCGATCGAACACCCGTAGACGGCGATCATTGAACCGTGCCAGGGTAACATCCACGCCTTCGGCTTCGCGATCCTGCATGAACAATCGGCCGGGCACGCGAGTTGGTGCGGCCAGGGGCTCCATTGCCAGCACTGCGAGTACACCGAATGTGATCAAAATCCTGATCCACATAAGTTTTGAAATTGGAGCAATTAAACCTTGGAGTTGTTGGCTATCATTTGGGCAATGCGACTTTCAAGGTCGTTCCGGGTCAGCGTGTGCGCTCTCTTCTCCCGCGCGAGTTCATCGGCAATTTTCATATTTTCCTCAGCCTGTTGTTGCTTGATTTCCTGAATTTCCGCCTTTTTTTTGTCCTTCATCTTGGTTATCTTGGCAGCGTATTTCAAATCCAAATCATGGAGGTCATTCTTATACTTTTTATCAAAAGCCTCGAGATCCTTTTTAAACCTATTTTCGCTGTCCCACAATTTTTTCTGCAGATCCATTATGGTATTGGTTTGCTTGGCGATCTCTTCCTTGTGGTCATTTTTCAGCTGAGCAATAATTTCCTTATCTGCATCCTGGATTCCTTCCAGTTGATCTTTGAATTGGACTTTGGCCGCCAACTCGGCTGCCATTTTTTCGTCCTGAGTTTGAGATTTAAGGTCCGCGATTTCCGAGCGTTTTTCTTCCTTTATGTGGGCCAGTGCAGCCGCATGATCATTGATCAAAGATTCGATTTTCCGTTCAGCTTCCTGTTGCGCCGCATCTGACATGGATTTCAGTTCGGCTACCTCGTCCGCGTGATTTTGCTTCAAGTTCGAAACGATCTCGTCATGTTCTTTACCGGCTTTGTCCATTTCTTGCTGTAATTTTTCCTGAGCTGAGACTTCACAATTCTCCATCTCTTTTTCTATCTGTCTCTTGACGTGATCGATTTCTTTTTCATGAACCCCGTTTAACTCGCTCAGTGTCTCCTGATGCTCGGATTCCAGTTGTTTCAACCTGGCATCGAGTTTTTTGATTTCGCTGTTCTTATCAGCTTCAAGCTTCCTGCTTTCCTTGTCTTTGCCGGCTTCGAGCGCCTTGATCTCCCGGTCTTTGCCGGCTTCAAGCGCTTTAATCTCCTTCTCCTTTTTTGATTTTAGGTTCTCCAGCTCCTTTTCGAATTGCGACTTAATTTCCAGTAGTTGGGCTTCATGTTCCTCATGAATTTTCTTTACCTCTTTTTGGAGCTCAGCCTGAAATTCAGCATTCCGTTTATCTCCATCTTCACGTCGAATTTTTTCAAGGTCATCTTGATATTGAGCGTTGGCCGCGGCAACCGCCTCTCTTTTTTCTTCCTGGTATTGTGCTTTAAGCTCCTCAATTTGGGAAAGATTTTCCGCTTCCACTTTTTTTAGCTCAGCCTCATGATTTTTGACCAATTCGTCAACTGTGCTTTCAGCTTGCTGATGGGCGGTTTCATTTGCAGACTCAAGTTTCGCGATCTCATCCGTATGTCTCTGTCTTATTTTCAAAACGAGTTCATTGTGTTCCTTGCCAATTTTGTCGATTTCTTTCTGTAATTTGTCCTTTGCCGCGGCTTCATATTTTTCTTTCTCCTTTTTTGTCCGTTTTTTAAAATCTTCAAATTCTTTTTGATGTTCCTTTTTTTGCGCCCTCAGCGATTCCTGATGTTCTGATTG
>JASJCE010000432.1 GCA_030066155.1 Desulfobacterales bacterium
TCAACGGCAACCATGTATTTGGGAATTTTGAATTTTCCCAGACGATCACTCAAGTATGTCTGCAGTTCCTCATGGCTCAGCCTGCTGCCTGGATGAAGCTCGACAATGGCCTTGCCCACCTCTCCCCATTTGGGATCGGGTACGCCAATGACCGCAACCCCGGCCACCGCAGGGTGATATTCGATGGCGCGTTCGATTTCGGCCGGATAAATATTGACGCCCCCCGAGATGATCATATCCTTGAGCCGACCGACGATTGAAAAATGTCCATCGTCATCGACCCGACCAAAATCGCCGGTTTTAAACCAGTCGCCTGAAAACGCTCCGGCGGATGCTTCAGGCTTGTTCCAATACCCGGCGCACAGGTGGGGACCTCGCAGCAGGATTTCGCCTTCCTCACCGACCGGCAATTCATTGGCGTTGATATCGACGATTTTTGCATCGACATGCGGCATTGGGTGGCCGACCGCACCGAGCTTGCCATTGGCCAGAAAATTGTTGGGTCCGGCTTCGGTCAGTCCGTAGCCTTCCCAGATCCGAATGTTCTTCTGGCTTTTAAATATCTCAAGAATGTCTTGTGGCAACGGGGCCCCGCCCGAGACCATAAACCGCAGGTCGGAAAAATCGGTAGCGGCAAATTTATCGGAATCGATCATCATCTGAAACATGGTCGGCACGCCGAAAAAGATAGTAACGCCTTCTTCAGCGATCAGGTCCAGAATTAAATCGGCATCAAAGCTCTTAATTAAAATATTGGTTCCCCGAGAATAAAACAGCGGCAGGGTGAAGACGTTCCAGCCGGCGGTGTAGAACATGGCCGCATGCAGGATGGTCCTGTCGTCAGAGCGCAGGTCCCATCCCAGGTTGGTGTTGATAGCGTTCCAGGTCAACATGCCATGGGTCAAAATGACGCCTTTGGGGAGCCCCGTGGTACCGGAAGTGTAAATGATTAGCTGGGGCGTTTCCGGTCCTATTTCTACCTCGGCGGGGTTATCTATAGGAAGTGACGGCCAGATTTGCGGTAAAGGCATTCCAACGGAGTCATCGTTGTCAAAGCATACATATTGTTGCAGGTCGCCTTTACCCTTGAAACCTTCCACCAGTTCCCTATGGGCCTTATCGAAGAAGATCGCTCTGGGAGTCGCATCCTCCAGGAAATAAATAAACTCAGCCGGTGCCAGGCGAAAGTTCAGCGGCACCAGAATGGCTCCCAGACGGCTCAGCGCCAGAAACAATTTGATGTATTCGGCCCTGTTGAACGAAAGGCAGGCCACCCGGTCACCGAAAGTAATATCCAGTTCGGTTTGCAGAAATTTGGCCATCCGAATAACATCTTCCGCCAGTTGGCCGTATGTATAGCGTCGATTTTCGATAACGTCGACCAGGGCTTCCTTATCGGGAAAAGACCTTCCCCAGCGTCCAATCCAATCACCATATAGCATGTCTCAACACTCCTCTTATGAAATCGTGTATGACGGCGTTCGGACATCCCCAAAAAACTGATTACAATTGAATGGATTCGATTCTAACCTCAAATTAAAAATAAAATCCATTCATCCAATTCAGGCCGACTTGCGTCTCGCGATGATATCCTGAACCGAGCCGATGATTCCTTTTGGAAAGAAGAAGACGACCAGAATAAACAGAATCCCGAATATCAGCAGCCAGCGCTCCAGGGCGGTGTGCAAAAATTGGGCATTCGGAAAGAGACTTTTGGCGAAGTTCTGAAGATCAGGCAGGAAAGCGTGGGCGAACTCCAGAAATGCGGCACCGGCAAGGCCGCCATACAGGGTTCCCATCCCGCCGACGATTTCCATTAGCAACACATCGAGCATGATCGGAATACCCAGGACCGATTCCGGATTCGCATATCCCACCCACATCACGTACAATCCACCAAGGATAGTTGACACCAGGCACCCAAAGCAAATGGAGATACACTTGACAATAAATGTCCTATATCCAACGGCCTCGGCCCGTGGCTCGTTGTCGCGTATTGCCTGCATAACCCGTCCCAGGGGAGAATGAATAAAGCGGACCATCAGCAGAAACAGCCCGAGACAAAAAGATAAAATGAAATAGTAGGTTATGATCCTTCCGGTAATTTCCACCCCCATAAATTTGCCGACATTAAACGACACCTTGAAAATTCCCGGCATGCTCACGATAATGCCGTCTTCGCCCCCGGTAAAACCGCTTAACTTTGTGGCCAGGATAATGGCAAACTCGGCGATGGCCAGCGTAACCATGGCAAAAAATATGGCTTTTACCCGCAGGGAAAGAAAGCTGACCAGCAAGGCCAGGGCTGACGTTATCCCCAGCGCAATGATAAAACCGATGGTTAGATTGAGATACGACGGATCGCCGTATTTCCCCATCAGCATGGCGACGCTGTACGCCCCAATACCGAAGAACATGACATGTCCGAAAGAGAGAATCCCCGTGTATCCGAGCAGAATGTCAAAGCTGGCCACCAGCACGGCAAAAATCATTATTTTCAGGGCAAGATCCAGGGATTTGAAGGATGGAAACAAGAACGGCACCAGAATAAATATCAGCAAAACGGCGATCTTCAGATAGAAACTACCACTTCTGAATCGTTTCAGTTTTTGCTCCTCACGATAGATCTGAACCGGTGTCGGTTCCTGCATGGTGTTTTCCATCATTATTTTTTACCTAATCGGGTCCCCGTTTTGAGGTACAGCGTACTGTAGTCAAAGTCTAAAGGGTAAAAGGTATAGGGTTTAGGGTATAAGGTTGATGGTAATAAAGCAATTTTATTTTGGATTCTTGTCCGCCGTCTCTTTGGCGGGTTAGATTACCGAAAGCCAAACGCCAAATGCCCCTGAAATGACGAATGACGATTGTCGATTGTCGAATGAAGGAAATCGCTAAGCTCAACCGAATTTAGCCCCCCAGCATCTGACTTTTTGTTTTCCCTTTTCCCACTCTCCAAATCTCCCGCTCTCTCGGTTTCCCGCTCCCCCGCTCTATCTTCTTGGCCTCCGCAATCCAGCATCGAGCATCCAGTATCCGGCATCCAGGTTACTTCCCCGCCGGGAAAAGACCCGTCGGTTTGATGAGAAGTATAATCACCATGATCAGGATATTTACCCCGACGGCGATGGCCGGAAACAAATAGGCCACATAATTATAGGACAGACCAACCATCAACGCCCCGACCAGGGAGCCCGTTATACTTCCAAGCCCGCCGATGATAACCACGATAAATGCAAAGATAAGGTATGCACCTCCCATATCCGGATAGACCTGCAGGTTGAAGATGGCCATGGTCAGCCCGCCCACGGCTGCCAGCCCGGCACCGGCTGCAAAAACGGCTGTGAAGAAAAGATATATATTGTGCCCCATGGCCTGGACCATCTCCGGATCCTCCACCCCGGCCCGGACGATTTTTCCCACCTTTGTCTTTTGCAGAATGAGTTGGATGACCCCATAAACAATAATTCCGAGTACAATTGCAATAATGGGGTATCTGAGGACAATGATATCAAAAATGTCCCAATTGCCCTGAAAGGTCGCAGGCACCGGCATCACTTCATCGTTGGGGCCCCAGAAAATCCGAATAAATTCCGTCAGCACCACCATACCGCCGAAGGTAATTAAGATCTGAAACAGGTGCGATCCGTAGACACGCCGCACGAGCACTCTTTCGATGATAATCCCGACAAGACCGACGACAACAATGGCAGCAATTATAGCAATGAAAAAAATGATAAAATTGAGAAGGATTGAATCCGCCGTTACCCAGTTGTTGAGGTATTTGAACGTACTAAATGCCACATACGCGCCCCAGGCGAAACAGACCCCATGGGCAAAATTAATGACATCCATAAGACCGAATATGATGCTCAGCCCGGAAGCCACTAAAAACAGCATCATGCCCATGGCAAGTCCCGCAATGGTTAGGGTCAGATAAATTTTCAGATCCATTCCAAGGAGGGGAAGCAACAGTAAAACCACGGCAACCCCTATAGCGACCTCCTTGCCCCAGCGTTTAACGATCGACTCAGACATGAAAAACCAACCTATTCTTCGGCCTTCGAAATCCCGAGATAGCGACTCTGCAATTCTTCGTCTTTAACCAGATCCTGCATCAATCCACTGCGGACGACCTTGCCGTCGTCCATGATGTGGAAATGATCCCCGACACTGCTGGCCATGTAAAAATTCTGCTCGACTAAGACAACGACACTGCGCCGTTTGATCTCATTGATGGCATCAATCAACGCATTGATGATAATGGGTGCCAGGCCCTTGGTGGGTTCGTCGACCAGCAGCAAAGACGTATCATTTACGATGGCTCTGGCAATCGCGAGCATTTGTTTTTGGCCACCGCTGAGGATCCCTGCCTTGGCCCGCCAGAAGTCCTTCAGGGCGGTAAACATCTCCAGAATACTTTCCAGCCGTTCAGCCGTCGCCGCATCTTCCCGCAGCATCGCGACCTGCATGTTCTCTTCTACCGTGAGATCGGCAAAAATGCCCATATGTTCGGGAACAAACCCGATCCCCAGGCGGGCAATATCGTAAGGTTTCATGGACTGGATTTCCCGCCCTTTGAAAAGAACTTTGCCCTCTGCCGCCGGCAGCAGACCCATGATGGTTCTGAGCGTCGAGCTCTTGCCGGCCCCGTTGCGGCCTATCAGAACGGTCACGGCATCTGCCTTGGCCTCAAAAGAGACACCCTGGAGAATATGGTGCTGACCGATGAATGAATGTACGTCCTCGGACTTTAAAATCGTTTCAGTCACGCGTGGTTCCTCCTCCCAGATAGGCCTCCTGAACGGCTTTACTTCGATATATCTCCTCGGGGGCACCATCAGCGATCAGTCTTCCTTCCTGAAGCACCATTATGCTGTCCGAAAGCGACATAATCATATCCATTTTGTGTTCCACCAACAGAATCGTTCGGTCGCGTGCATCTCGGATTGTGTTCAAAATTTCCAGTATGGCCGGGACTTCCTCCTGCCCCATTCCTGCTGTCGGCTCATCTAGAAACAGTATCTCCGGTTTGAGGGCGAAGAGAATGGCTATTTCCAGTTTTCGTTTTTCTCCATGGGTCAAAGCGGCGGAATTTGCATCCCATTTGTCATCCAATAATACCTCCTTCAGAATGGCATAGGCTTCATCTTCTGCTTGCGAGAAATGAAGATAGCTCCGCCAGAAGTTGAATCCGAAACCCTGGCGTGACTGCACTGCAACCCGCACGTTTTCAAGCACGGTCAGCTGCGGAAAAATGTTGGTCAGCTGAAAGGAGCGGCCCATACCCAGTTTCGTCCTCTCGGCCGGACCAAGGCTGGTAATATTCTTGCCTTTCAAAAATACGCTTCCGCCAGTTGGCTTATATTGCCCGGTCAGCATATTGAAAAAGGTCGTCTTGCCGGCGCCGTTGGGGCCGATGATGGATTTGAGGGTAAAGGGCTGCATGGCAAAGTTCACACTGTCCACCGCCACATGACCGCCGAAACGGATGGTCAGGTCTCGGGTCTCAATGATCGGTTCTGTACTCTTCTCATTCATTATCAAACAACCCTTATTAGGAGAGCTGGAAAGCAAGCAGGCCGGGAAGCAAGCAGTCTTGGAGGCTAGAAAGCTATGATGCTTGGAAGCGAGGAGGCATATCGACCTGGAGGCTGGGAAGCTTGATGGCTCATAGACCGTGATCTTATAAAATATAAAAACATGTTAGTCTATTCGTGACTGCACCTTTTTGCCACCTTGCCTATCGGCATCCCAGCTTCCAAGCCTAATCGCCTCCCAGCATCCTGGCTTCCCAGCCTTCCAGCTTATCTGCCTCCCAGCCTTCCAGCTTCCAAGCCTCGTCTCTTACTTATTCATAATCGGCGGTGCCGTTTCCTCCATGGACAGGGTTCTGATGAGCTTGGGAATGGCCCAGGCGACATCGGGTTTCACGTCGAGCTCAAATGCAAACATGGATTGCAGGGCTTGATGGTCTTCCTTGCGAAATTTCATTTTGCCCTTGGGCGTCATGAATTCCATGTTCTCCATGGTCGCAATGAGTTTTTCGGTGTCGGTCGTGCCCGCTCGGGTAATGGCGTTCACCACGGCACTGGCGGCGGCAAACCCCCCGCAAGTAAAGAAATCCGGCGGCTCGTTGAATCGCTTGAGATGTTCCTTTACCAGCCAGTCGTTCAGCGCGTTTTTGGGGCTTTCATAGTAGTAGTAGGTGGCACCAATCATTCCTTTGAGCGGCTTCCAGGTTTTGAGCACGGCAAATACATTGCCACCGCTGGTGATTTTAATCTTGTATTTATCGAGTCCGCTTTGCATCAGCTGGGTTGTTGGATTATTTTTCCCGGCCCAGATGACAAATACATATCTGGGTTCCGGCTTATCCTTCAAGGCGCCGATAATCTTCTGAATCGTGGCGGTGAAATCAGTTGCTTTGGGATCCGCATATTCCTCATGGACAATCTTGGCCCCCAACTTCTCGGCAGCTCGTTTGTATGCGGCCACGCCGTCACGGCCAAAGGCGTAATCCTGGGCGATGGTGGCAATGCTGACTCC
>JASJCE010000433.1 GCA_030066155.1 Desulfobacterales bacterium
GGCGGCAATCCATCGGTGGAAAAGAATCTGAAAAATTATGCCCGGCATCGGGGCGTCCGATCCGACCAAATCGTATTTGCGCCTCCGTGGCGCAGAGATATGCATCTGGCGCGGTTGCGCATGGCCGATCTGGCCCTGGACACCCGCATCGTAAATGGTGCCGCAACCACTAGTGACGCCCTTTGGGCCGGCGTGCCGGTGTTAACCCTGCAAGGCGGTCACTTTGCATCCCGGATGTCTTCCAGCATCCTAACCGCTCTTGGCTTGGCGGGACTCATAACGCAAAATTTGGCCCAATATGAAGCAACCGCGGTTCAGTTGGCGCAACATCCAGCCAGACTGAAAGATCTGCGCCAGAAATTAGCGGCGAACCTCCTGACACACCCTCTCTTTGATACCACCCGATTTACCAGGAATCTTGAAAGGGCCTTCAAAAAGATGTGGCGGCTCCAGCGTGTCGGCGACACGCCACACCCCATTGAAGTCAGGGAAGACGACTGATTAAATCGTGATCAGATGCAGCTGATGAACGAAACAGAAGATGTCTCATGGGAATTAACCGCAGCGCAACGGTACCTTCGAACGGGCCAGGCGGCGAAGGCCCGCGAGGTCTGCCGCCATTGCCTCAAACGGGATCCGGACAATCCGGAAGCCTTGCTTTTGCTGGGGGAGATCGCTCAGGCCGCAGGGGACACAGAGGAGGCCAAAAAAATTATCCGATGTGCCCTGCGGCGGTTCCCGCAGGATCCGCGCTGCTACAAGGCCCTCGGCCTGCTTCTGCGAAACATCGGCCACCTGGATGACGCCCGCATTAATTTTCTGAAAGCCATAGAGCTGACGCCTGCTTCAGCCGACGCCTATTTTGATTTAGCCCGGACTTATCAACTGGCGAACCAATTATCAGCGGCCATCCAATGCTATAAAAAAGCAATTCAGTTAGATCCCCATTGCCAAATGGCCTTTCATAATTTGGGAATTATCTATCACACATTAGGTCAACTAGGAGAGGCAGTCGCGTTTTACCGCCAGGCGCTCAGCTTGCAACCGGATCATGCCACCGGCTGGTGTGCCCTGGCATTTGCCTATCAGGACCTGGATCAAGCGGAAATTGCCGTTTCATACTGGCGCAGGGCGCTCGATATCGATCCAAATCTGACCGATGCTTACAACGGGCTGGGTTTGGCCCATCGAAGACTCAAGCAGTTCGCCCAGGCAATCGATTGGCATATGAGAGGACTGGCGCTCAGTCCGGAGTCGGATGATATCCGGGTCAATATCGCCAACGTCTATCAGGAAGCGGGTCACTACAGGCGGGCTGCGCTTTGGTATCGCAAGGCGCTTGAAATCAATTCGCGTAACCCCATTGCCCATTTGAACCTTGGGGTTGCATTGGCTGCAGGCGGCCAGGCGGAAATGAGCACGGATCATTACCGCAAGGCTTTGCAGAGCAAACCGGACTATGCCAAAGCCTGTGCTTATTTGGTTGGACGTCTGTTGCATGAGTGCGACTGGGAGGAGTTAGATTCAGTCGATCTGCAACTCGACAAAATGACGCGGGACGCTCTAAAAAAAGGAGAGCTTCCTGCCGAAACGCCGTTTACGAATCTGGCACGGCACGCCGATCCAGTCCTGAATGGCGCTGTTGCGCGGGCATGGAGCCGCAACATTAGCAACCGGATTGATTCCGATCAGCGACCATTTGTTGTCATGGAACAAAGACGAGCCAAACAGAAGATTACCGTCGGCTACCTGTCCAATAATTACCGCAACCATCCGACCGCGCAACTGATCCTCAAGCTGTTTGAATTGCACAACCGCGAGACGTTCACGGTTAACGGATATTCTTATGGCGTTGACGACGGCAGTCATTATCGAGAGAGAATAAAGCGCACCTGCGATCGTTTTGTTGATTTACGCCAACTGGACCATTATGCGGCTGCCGGCAAAATTTACGACGACGGCGTTGATATTCTAATTGAATTAGCCGGACATACCGAAGGCAATCGGTTGGAGATTTGCGCCATGCGGCCGGCCCCAATTCAAGTTCGTTACCTGGGAATGGCCGGGACGACCGGTGCCGAATTTATTGATTATTTGATAACAGATTCAACTGTCACGCCGCCGGAACATGCACCCTATTACAGTGAGAGGTTCGTTTATATGCCCGACTGTTATCAAATTAACAGTTTCGCGCCTCAAGAAGCTCTCACGAACCGACAACAACCTGATTTTGAACTGCCGCCAAACGGCTTTGTATTTTGCTGCTTTAATGCGGCTTATAAAATTGATCGGATCATATTTGACAGCTGGATGAACATCTTAAACCAGATTCCGAACAGCATTCTTTGGCTGTTGGAGCCGGGTAGGGCGGCTCGGTCCAATCTCAAGCGGAGCGCAGCCAAAAAGGGCGTCGATCCCGCCCGGCTCTTATTTGCTCCCAAAATGGCTAAAATAGAACATCTGAATCGAATGTGCCATGCCGACTTGGCCTTGGATACAAAATCAGTCAGCGGTGCGGCGACGACCAGTGACGCCCTTTGGGCCGGTATTCCGGTCGTCACGCTACAAGGGGAACACTTCGCTTCAAGAATGTCATCGAGCATCCTTGCTGCGGCCGGCTTGCCAGAGCTGGTAACCGTAAGCCTGGCTGAGTATGAAAGGTGTGCCGTGCAATTGGCACGAAATCCCGACCGGCTGCATGTTTTAAAATCAAGGCTGAACAGAAATCGATGGTGCTCTCCGCTTTTTGATACGCCGGCCTTCGTTAGCCACCTGGAAAGCGCGTACATGCAGATGAAAAAATGGTTCCATGATGGCAGAAAGCCCCGGGCATTTAAAATATCCGATTTAATCTGAGCTAAAACAAAAATTTTCAGATACCCATTGCCATTGCCACAGATAACTCTGAGGCATAAACCTTTTGAATTTGTCCCTTGCGGAGGAGATCACTAGATGTTGGAGGAATTGAAGGACGGTGAAAAGCTGATTGTTGAGCGAAAACTTGAAACCGCAGAGCTTTTTTTCCAAAAACTGTTGGTTCGATATCCAAAAAATGCAGATATTCTGAACAACATGGGCATCATTCGCGACATGATGGGCGACCCCAAATCTGCTGTCGATTTATACAAAAAAGCCATATTGGCCGACTCCAAACATATGAATGCCCGAATCAACTTAGCTGCAATTTACCAGAAAACCCAACAGTGGCAGAAAGCTGTCCACGAGTTGGAGCGGTGCTTACAGATAGACAACACAGATAATGAGTTGCTTGGCCAAATTGCATCGATTTATTTGAGCCTGGGAATGCATCAAAAAGCCGAGCATATCGCCCACAAATTGGCAGTCCAGAATTCGGTTCCGACCCATCTAGGTAAGAAAAAAGCTTTCAGCCAATCCGAACATGCAGAACCAATTAATCCCAAAGTTGCCGAATTCAGGGCCGCTTTTGCAGAAGTGAATATAACACCGTCTGTCAGTGAAGAACATCCAGTATTGCTCCAGGGACTAGCAGGGCCTTCCCGCAAAGCGACCCGTGTGTCGCATCCGCTTATGATGCAATTATTGCTAATTGAAGATGCTCAATTTAACAAAGTATTGATGGTTGCAGCCGACCTTTTTGGTTTCGATTCGGAGATCGTAAAACTAATCGGTCGTGCCGCCGCCCCGTGGGGAATCCCACCGGAGGCGATTATATTAAATGCATCCCATACGCACTATGCACCGGGTACATTGTTGCAGTTGTCTTCCCTAATGGGACCATTTTATGGCGATTATGCCGGGCAGGTTGCCCAAGAGATTGTTCGCCGCCTGCCCGATCTCTACCAGCGCCTTGAAGAATGCCATATTTACCAGGGTAAAACCGAGACCTGCATTGGTGTCAATCGCCGCCGCAAGGAAAAAGATCGGGTTGTATTTGGACCTAACCCAAGCGGAGCCTACGACAAGATCACACCGATTGTCTCCGTGGAATTTGCCAAAAGCAAACGAAGGGCCCTTCTAATTAGCCACGGTTGCCATCCGACCGGATTAGGGCGGGCAACTCGGATATCCTCAGATTTTCCAGGTTATTTAAGAGACACGCTTTATGAGGCAGGTGTGGCCGATATCGTTTTATTTTTGCAGGGTCCCGGCGGTTCCGCCAAAGAGTCAGCCATCGACAACGGTGAGGTTCGGTTTTGCAGCCACAAAAAAGATGTCATACGTAACGGCCGGTTACTGGCCGACCAAATCTGCGTGAGCCTCAGTCGAGCGCTTAGGCCCGTTAGCGGCACTATTTTCAGTCGGTGTCATCAAATCGCTTTACCTCTCCAATCAACACCGGATTTGGGTAGTCTCGAAAAGGTGGTAGCCGACCAGAATGTCGATCCATTGATACGGAGTTGGGCTAATCATCTTAGCGCCAAATACAACGACGGTTTTTGGCCTAAGAAAATGAATTTAGCGCTGCAGTGGATTTCCATCGGCGATCAGTTAGTCTTTATCACATTTCCCAGCGAACCCACAGCTGAGCTCGCGCAACAGATCCGGGCATTGCCAAGCATCCCGCCGAATGCCTTTATCCTTGGGTATACAAACGGGCTGAATGGTTATCTGCCCTCTGATCAAATGATTGCTGAGGGAGGATATGAAACTGAGTTATCGCATGTTGTCTATCAAACGCCCGCTGCCTTGAAGTCCGGATCTGAACAGGCCGTTCTCGATGCCGTCCATCAATCCGTGCAAACACATCAAGCACGAGAAGTGCCCAATGGATATGGACGATATCATTTGACGCCGCACCAGAAAAACGCCTTTTTTGTTTTGTCGGCCGGACGTTGCGGTACGATGACGTTGGCTCATATATTGGATACGGCGGAAAATGCTCGGGTTTGGCATCATCCCCAACCGGATTTAATTAATGCGTCATTGCAGGCCTACTGGTGTGAGATTGATAAGAGTCGGACTTTCTGGCGAGCGCGTCAATCGCTTCTGTATCAGACTTGGGCCGATGGGTTAATTCATGGTGAAACCGATTTACTAATGACGCCCTTTGCCGATACGCTGGCGGACGAGATACCGGATGCCAAATTTCTTGTCTTAGTTCGTGACCCCCGGGATTTTGTTCGCTCCGGCATGCGAAGGAAGTATTATCAAGGACATCCCTGGGACGTCGGCCGCTGGCGTCCCAAACACGCCACGGATGAACACGCCGAATGGCTCAAACTCGATCAGTTTGAAAAAATTTGCTGGCTATGGCAGGAAACCTATCATTATATCATGACGATCACGAGCTCAATTGCTCCGGAACGGGTCATGCTGGTCCGATTTGAAGATCTAACCGAAGATATAAATATAACGAAAGATATTTTTAAATTTATCGGTCTGCGGGGATTTGAAGAAATCAGAATTGAGCAGATTAAACAAAAAAAGTTGAATTCTCAACAAACCGGCCATTTTCCGCGATGGCCGGAATGGACAGATGACCGCCTAACGCAAATCAATAAAATCTGCGGCGACTTGGCCAAAGAATTTAAATACAATCCTTTAGGCTCGACGAAAAAACCAATCGAGCGCCAGCCAGACTTGATAACAATCTGGGATTATAAAAAATATACACACCAGCAGTATCCGGTCCAAATCAACCCACAATTTTTCAAGAAAAATCTCAATCCAAAATTGCACATAACTTACCGTACTAAAATAACATCGATGGGCAGCTGCTTTGCAAGAAACATTGCACTTTTTTTACGGTCTAAAAAATACAACTACCTGGTCACGGAGCAGCCTTTCCAGGAGGCCTCTGCCCACTGGGACCAGGTTTTTAATACCGCATGTATGCGGCAGCTATTCGAATATACCTTCACATCTAACTGGAATCCAATCGTTCGATGGTGGCCGCGAGGCAATTTCGTGCAAGATCCCTTTAGAAGAAATGTTTTATATCCAAAAAATTCGTGTGAAGAAGCATTTGAACGACATCGAGCGGCATCCCAAAAGGCCCTCGGTGAGGCCGAAGTCGTTATTTTAACATTAGGCCTGATTGAGACTTGGAGAGACATACGAGACCGGATGACGTTTTACCGCGTTCCACCTGTTGAACAGCTGAATATGAAGTATCATGAATTCTACCTTCAAAGCGTTGAAGACTGCCACCATGATCTAAACGTCATTCATGAGCTGTTAAAATCCAATAATCCGGCAGCTCAAATCATTATAACCGTATCGCCGGTACCGCTGTTTGCAACGTTTCGAGAGGATGTCGACCCGGTCACAGCTAATATGATGTCTAAAGCGACCCTTCGTGTGGCCGCTGAGTATTTTGCGAGGCAACATCACAATGTCCATTACTTCCCTGCTCTAGAGATTGTCACCCAGGCTTTCTCTAACCCTTACGAGGCGGATAACCGGCACATTAAAAAAGAAGTTATCGATGCGATAATGGGCATTTTTGAAAGCCGGTTTGCAGTTTATTCCAGGGAAACCCAAAAGAGCGCAGACTTCAATTTGAATAAAATCAGCTCACCGTCAAATCATATACCATGCGACGACCGACTGCAAAATGCGTCGCCTGTGGGGGATCTTTCTCAATTCTCCGATTCGGCCGAGGGTCGCTAATAGT
>JASJCE010000434.1 GCA_030066155.1 Desulfobacterales bacterium
TCCCTCCAGCCTGTCCAGGTAATTTTCGATCCCCTCGAAGTCAAAATCATCAGCCAGTTGGTTCAGGTGCTCATAAACGCGAGTCGACGAGGGTGATTCGGATTTTAATGTTTCGATATTCAATTTTAGCTGCATGACATCACCCATTCCGGCTGCCGCTTTGATCTCGTCCAGAAAAGGCTTTAGCTGTTCGAAAGAGGCGGATGTATCCGGGTCTTCAGTTCCCGGCAAAACTATTTTTTCAGTATCGGGTGCCAGAGACTGCACCGCTGCCAGCGCCCGGGAGAGGGCTTTCTCCAATTCCACAAGCTGTTGATTGATTTCTGCTTCGGAACTGGATGTCCGGGTTTGTCCTTTAACCAGCTTCTCCAGGGCGGCTGATGCGGCTTGAAGGTCGGTTGCTTCCAGATTTCCGGCCAGGCCTTTCAGATTGTGGATCAAACTGTGAGCCTGATCAAAATCGTCTGCCGTCAATGCCGTGCGAATCTCTTCGGCAGTTGCGCTGTATTTAGCCCCAAAATCGAGCAGGAGCTTTCGATAGAGACGTTTGTTACCCATCATACGTACCAAGCCGGCTTGAATGTCAAAGCCGCTCAAAGAATCCGGTAGTTCGTCAGCGTAAATACCGTTCTGGTCCGGTCCGGAGGCAGCCTTGGAAGTGGCGGCCTTTTTCACCGTGGTCTGCCTGTCTGTGGTTTTGATCCATTGCCTCAATGTATTGAAAAGCTCATCCGGATCAATAGGCTTGGTTACATGACCGTTCATGCCGGCATCAATGCTCTTCTGTTCGTCACCGGCCATGGCGTGGGCGGTCATGGCGATGATGGGAGTTCGCTTCGCTCCTGCTGATAGCTGATAGCTGATAGCTGATAGTTCTTCAGAATTGCTTTCTTTGAGCTTTGAACTATCACCTTTCAGCTCCTTTTCTGCTTTCAGCTTTGAGCTATGAGCTATGAGCTGCAACTCGCGTATTTTGCGAGTTGCTTCATACCCATCCATAACCGGCATTTGAATATCCATCAGAATGACATCAAACCGGTTTTCCAGGGCCGCGTCGACACCCTCCCGGCCATTGTTGGCAACTGTGACCTCAATACCGGCACCCTGCAAAATCTCCAAGGCCACCTGTTGGTTGATCTCGTTGTCCTCAACCAGCAGCACCCGGGCCCCGCGCAAATCCTTCTGATCCGGTGAAACTGCGGTTGCTGGGGAATGATGGTCTGCCTCATGTCCCATGGCCTCAAGAATGGCATCATACAATGTCGAGGGGCTCACCGGTTTGACCAGAAAGGCTTTGACGCCTGTTTTTTCGGCCTGCTCAATCACTTCCTCCCGGCCGTAAGCCGAGACCATGATAATTTCGGGCCGCAGTGCGATTCGATTGTTGGCGAGTATACGCCGGCACGCCTCGATACCGTCCATCCCGGGCATGCGCCAGTCGATCAGCATCAGCTGATAAGGCAGCTCGGCTGTTTCCAGTTCATCTATGGCCTCGGCGCCGGAAGCAGCCTCGCCGGTACTGAAACCAAAGGATTCCAGATAGCGGGCCAGAATCGTCCGTGCGGTTGGATGATCGTCCACAACCAGCACGTGCAGGTCTTTCAACTGTTCCGGAAGGGAGCGCTTCACCCGCACCCTGGGCTCAGGCCCCTTTTCGAAGCAGGCGGTAAACCAGAAGGTTGACCCTTTACCATATTCCGAATCCACGCCGATCTCGCCCCCCATCATTTCGGTCAGACGTTTGCTGATGGAAAGCCCGAGGCCCGTGCCGCCGAATTTGCGCGTGGTCGAGGTGTCAGCCTGAGAAAATGACTGAAACAGGCGTCCCTGCTGCTCCGGCGTCATTCCGATGCCTGAATCCTGAACGGCAAAACGCAACACCACATCTTTTTCGCCGCCCTCGGCGAGGTTGATCGAGATCGTGATCTCCCCTTCCGAGGTGAATTTGACGGCGTTGTTGGTGAGGTTGATCAGGATCTGATTCAGCCGAAGCGGATCGCCCCTGAGGCCCAGCGGAACCGCGGGATCCAGGTCCATAATCAGCTCAAGTCCTTTCTCACCCGATTTCACGCTGACTACATTCGCTAGATTGTCCAGCACTGCGGCAAGATCGAAGTCCACGGTTTCCATATCGAGTTTGCCGGCTTCGATCTTGGAAAAGTCGAGAATGTCATTGATGATGCCGAGCAAATTTTGAGCCGAACTCTGCACTTTGGTGAGGTAATCCCGCTGCTTGCGGTCAAGATTCGTGTTCAGCGCCAGATGGCTGAGGCCGATGATGGCATTCATGGGCGTGCGGATTTCATGGGACATATTGGCCAGAAAATCTGATTTGGCGCGGTTTGCATCTTCAGCCATGTTCTTGGCCTGCTTCAGGTCCTCGTTCACCCGGGCCAGTTCCGCCGTGCGGTTTTTGACTTCCCGCTTCAGGAGCCGCCGCTGGCGCTCCGAGACGCGCACGCGCAGTTGAATCATGCTGTACAGAGCCAAACCGCTCGCCATGATGTACAACAACCAAGCCCACCATCTCATCCAGGGAGGTGACTGCACATGGACTTTTAAGCTGACCTCCTGTTCCGGACGGTTCCATATGCCGTCGTTATTGGTACCATGTATACGCAGGGTATAGTCGCCACCCGGGAGGCCGGCGTACCGCCCCGACCGCTGATGGCCCGCGTCATACCAGTCGCGATCGTGCCCTTCCAATACGTACCGGTACCGGTTTTTGGCGGCAATCGTGTAATTTAGGGCGACGTATTCAAACTCAAAGAAGTTGGCGTGCCAGTCCAGTTCGATTTCGCGCAGATATTCGAAGGCCGCCGGAGGCCGGTAGGGTGTACCGCCCTGCTTGATGGCGGTCAGATAGATCTGCGGTGATTTCGGATTTTCCTTGAGTTCTTCCGGATTGAACCGGTTAAGGCCGTTAAACCCGCCGAACCAGAGCTGCCCATCGCGGGTTTTACCGCGTGCCGTGGGAAAAAAGTCATGGCTGTGCAGGCCATCTTCTGTGGTGTAGCGTTTGACGACTTTTTGGTGTTCAATATCAAATACCACCAGACCGATATTGGTGCCCATCCAGAGACGACCGCTGCGGTCTTCAAGCATGTTGTGAACGATCTTGGCCTCAAAGCCCGATGATTTGTCGAAACGTTCAAATTTCCCGCTGCGCTTGTCAAAACGATTCAGGCCCTTGTCGGTACTGATCCAGAAATTCCCGAACGAATCCTCCATAACATCGTAAACAGTGTTGGAGCTGATGCTGTGGGGATCCTCCGGATCGTGCTGGTGATGGGTGAAGGTCTCGGTTCGTCGGTCGAATTTTTCCAGACCACCACCCCATGTCGCAATCCAGAAAATATCCGGGTTATCCCGATCGCGGATAAAACGCACCGCCGTGACGGCAGCAAAACTGTTCGGGTCATCCGGATCGTGTCGGTAAATTCGGTTTTCGCGGGTTCTCAGATTGAAGCGATTGAGACTTTGCTCCCAGCCCACGGCCCAGATGATATCCGGATCTTCGTGGTCTGCAATCATGGTGTAAAACCAAGTGTCATCCGTAATCCGTTCGGTCACGTTGCCGGTAAACGGATCGAAATATACCATACCCGCAGCTGTGGATACGATGAACTTGCCGTCGTGACTTTCGAAGAAGCCCGCGGGATAGCCGTGGGGCAGGCTGGCAGGATCCCGGGAATCAGGTTTGTGATGGATAAAGTCGTCGGTGTCGGGGTTGTAGCGATCCAGGCCCGACCCGAAATGGCCGATCCAGACGTGGCCGTGACGATCCTGATACACCGGTACCGCCGCATCACTGGCCAGACTTCTTTCATCCAATGGATTGTGCCGGTATAACGTGAACCGTCTGGCCTGCGGATCAACTTTATCTACCTTGCCGTTGTTGTGCATTATCCACAGGGTACCGTCGCGATCCTCGAATACCCCGTGGACCGTGTCCGTAGAAAGGCTGAAAGGATCGCCCGGCTTCTTCCGGTACTGGCGGTGCTTGCCGGTGCGGGGGTCGAACAGCACCAGCCCTACCGCAGAGGAATCACTGATCAGCGCAATTTCCCCGCTTTTCATCAGCACCAGATCCCAGATACTCATCTTGGGCAGACTCTCAGGGTCATGCGGGTCGTGCTCGATATGGCTGAACCGCCCGCTGTCTCGGTCCCGACGAATCAATCCGGCTTCGCGGGTGGCAAACCAGAGATGTCCGTCCCAGTCCTGGACGACAGATTGAATGGCGTTGTCCGGCAGGCTGGCGGCGTTGCCGGGATCATGCATAAATCGTTTGAATTTCTCTATTTTCGACTCGAAGCGATTGACACCATGGTTTTTGGTTGCCACCCAGATATAGCCCTCACCGTCCTCGAACAGGGCGAATATGTTGTTGTCGGACAGCGACTGCGGATCGGCGGGATCATGTTGATAGTGGTTGAATCTGCCAGTGTCCGGATCGTAGCGGGACAGTCCGGACTGCGTGCCGAACCACAGGTACCCCTGGCGATCCTGAATAATGGTTCGCGAGGACAGATTGAATACATTGCCCACCAGACTTGACTCCGGTCGCGAGGGGTCCCTGAAGTAACGGGTGATTGTATTGCGGATCTTGTCGTAGCGGTTGAGTCCGTGATTGGTTCCCGCCCATATGTTGCCGTCCTGGTCTTCATACAACTGGGTCACGAAATCGTTTGAAATGCCGTTGGGCCCCTCCCGAATCATCCATTTGCTGGTACCGTCGAAGCGCAGCATACCGTTGTAAAACGAACTGAACCACAGAAAACCATCGCGGTCCTGAATGATGGCAAAACCCGGCTCACCGCCAATATCGAATACATATTCAAATTTCATCGGCGCTGCCGATGTTTTGGCCAATGAACGGTCAGGCAGCCACATGAGTAGACTCAGTAAAGTCAGGCCGAGGATTAGACCATATCCGCTGGACCGCCAATCATAACGGAGTCTGTTCGATTTCATAAAGCAAAAAAACCTAATTTCTATGCGAAGCAAAACGTAATTAAGCCGCGTTAGTTCCAATCTGAAAACTTCCTTTTCTGATCAAATACAGACCTCGTTGAATAGTTAAATGGTTGACTGGTTGATTAAGAAAATAATAAATATAAAAACAATATGTTAAGATTTTTCAAACATCAAGTGTCCAATTATTTCGCGAATATGGGACAAATCCGTATTTATAACTATTTAACCAATCAACTAATCAACCAATTAACGATATCTGAAATAGACGGTTTGTGTCCGAAACTAATCATGTTTCAGGGGGGATTAATTACTTGTGATTAATTTATTGGTCTGCATATTTTGGATCACCGATTTAATGATTTCGGAGATGATTTGTTTGGTGGGTTCCTGACTCCAGGTATCGGATATATACGACCAGATGCGGTCCTGGGTATTGACGTCATAAAGGTTGGTTTCCAAACGAAGAGTTGTAGATGTATCGGAGTAGACAGCTGCTCTACGTGGATAATAAACAAATTCGCGGAAACTTCTAGTATCGCGAGTACTAACATCTTTTTCCTCACCGCTGATTAACTGGGTGATGATCACCGCGTCATTATCATGCTGCTGGACGGCAGCCAGTATGGCCTCTTTCTGGATTCTTAGATCAGGGGGCATTGCCATCGTCTTCTCGCTCGCAACCGCGTTAACTCCAACCGACTGCAGCTTCCTGACAAAGGTATTTTCGAATAACCGCCGATTATGCTCATTGCCGGTCACGGCAATGATCAGAATATTGGAAACAGGCTGGCCTCTGTAGGTTTCACTGACCTGCGTTCCCGAAACCCGTGTTTTTTCGCATGAGGCCATCACAAGCATTATGGAACAAATACCGCACAGGAAGAAGAATTTACCCGGTTTATGTGTCATCTGTTTTCTCCCAAGCCGGCAAAGCCGGTTTTAGCGAAGCTTAATCCCGATTTATCGGGGAAATGAATATTGAATATTGAACGTTTGAAATGACGAATGAAGACTAGCGAATGACGAATGACAATTGTCGAATGTCGAATTATTGAATTCTGTCGATCTTAAGTTTATTGCCCCAAAATGAAATTTCTATGTGCGCCGAACGCCAAAGGCCGAAAGCCCTATACCTTAAACTATTTCCATCCAGAATCCGGCATCTGGTATCCAGTATCCGGCATCCAGTGAACCTCACCCCGCAACTTGCAACCAGTAACCCGCAACCCACACCGCATCCTGAATCCGCAATCATGAATATGCCTTCTGATCTCTGCGCTATGCTCTATGCCCCATGCCCTATGCTCTGCGCTCTGCGCTCTCTGCTCTCTGTCCTCTGTCCTCTGTCTTCTGTCTTCTGATGTCTGTCTTCTGATCTTCTATGATCTCGCCCGGTTGCTCGTGTCCATCAAGGTCTGGGTGTCGGCCAACGGTGAATGGCTTCTCTCGTGTGTTTCCATCGGCAACGCACTGCGATTTTCGAGCCACCATTTGGCGGCCTGCTGGCGGGTCCAGACGCCGAAGTCTTTGCATTTCACCAGCATATCCGACATAGCGCCGGCATTCGGGGGACGCCTTCGCGGCTGTTTGGCCAGACAGCTCATCACCG
>JASJCE010000435.1 GCA_030066155.1 Desulfobacterales bacterium
GATCCCTGAAAAGCGATTTAATTGAGGCTGACTATTTCAGTGCACGAACAGCAGTTGCAGGTGTTCTCAAAATGCAGGAAAGCCTTTATTACCTGCAAGTTCGAATTGAGATGCCCGAAGTGGATTTGAAAAAGTCTCTTGAAGAAGCTGGAGATCCGGACATTTTGGAGGGCCTGGTAAGTATTCACGCTGAATTTGAAGGGCGCGCGGCCCATTTCAATGAGATACTCAAAAACCTGAAGGGCGACTTTTCAATCAAGGGCCGGAATCTGATTTTAATCGGTGCTGACCTCGACAGGGTCCTGGCTGAATTTAAAAAGATGAGCGGTTATGGTTTTAGTGATTTTTCCGCCCTCGTTTTGCTCGGACCTTTGGGAGCTGTCGTTTCGCATGGATATGACCAACTGGAGTCTTTCGAAGAGATAATGGCGGCGTCAGGAAACAGCACCATTAGGCAGATTGTTTCTGATTGGAATGTTTCCGCCGGTGTTCTGACCGCCACGGATGTTGCCTTCAGCACCCGGCAAAACAGAGTCGCTGTAAAAGGCGGCATCGATCTGGACAATCAGCGATTTAAAAATGTGATTATTGCGATTGTCGACCCTCAGGGGTGTATTGTGAACAGCGAAACCGTCAGTGGAACATTTAAATCTCCTGAAATTAAAGATCTCAGTGTGGTTCAAAGAACCGTAGTTCGACCGTTGAAGAGATTTTTAAAAACAGACTGCGATTTTTTCTATGACGGTTCGGTGCCGCATCCTTCCGGACAGTAATAATCCAAATTCAACCAACCGGGAAAATTGGTTGCATCAATTCAGGTCCGTAGTAGACTCCGGGATAAAACCGATTTGGAAAATGATTAATCTGATCAACCAACCGACAATTAGTTGTTGGAACTTTCCCCAAACGTGGTTGTCCATAAAGTTCATGGGCGAGTCGATAATTTGATTACTCACCACGAAGAACACGAAGATCATGAAGGCAGAACAGCGAAAATTGAACCTCCTTCTTCTTGCTCTTCGTACCCTTTGTGGTTAAGATTGCATTAATTGAGGTTTCTCCATCACTGCATTTCAGAATTCAAAAGGAAAAGGCCAATGCGAAAAATCAAATCATGCCCTGCGTGTTTTTTTAAATTCCTTAATTTAAATCTGATTTTGGCACTCATGGTTCTGCTTTTAGTGGGTGCCTGTGCCAGTCGCAAATTGCCTGAAGAGGCTCCTCCAAAAATGGCCAGCCAGGCGCTTGAACCTGCCGGCGAGGGGGAACTCGCCGATCTTGCGGATAAAATCGCCGCGAAATTCGGAACGGACGTCTCTTCGGTTTTACCCATGGACCGCAACGATGATGCCTTGCGCTGGCGATTGATGCTGGCCGATCTGGCAGAACAATCCATCGATTTGCAGGTCTTTATCTGGCATGACGACGCCACGGGGAATTTGCTCCTGGAGAGAATTGTGGCCGCTGCCGAGCGGGGGGTGCGGGTACGCCTGCTGGTCGATGATTTGCTGATCACCACGGACGAGGGCCTTGCCGCCCTGGACTATCATCCCAACATTCAGGTTCGCATTTTCAATCCCTGGCACGGCCGGGAAACGACGGTGGGCAAAGGTTTTGAATTTGTTTCAAAAATGGATCGGCTCAACCAGCGCATGCACAATAAGCTGATGGTGGCCGACAATCATGTGACCATCGTCGGGGGGCGCAACATCGGCGACGAGTATTTTGGCATCAGTTCCAAGTTCAATTTTCGTGACATGGATGTCATCACCGTCGGTCCCATTGCCCGGGAAGTCTCCCGGACATTTGACATTTACTGGAATCATGACTGGGCCTATGCGGGGGATGCCTTTGCAGACGAAGCAGCCACTGCCGATCAATTTGAGCAGGCAAGAAAAGGCGTTCAGGAAGCAATTGAAAAATCCAGGGAATTGCTGGAACAGTTTACGATCGAGCCGCAGGCCTGGAGCGACCATCTCGCTGAACTTGTCAGCGAATCGAGCAGCGGACCCATGTGGGTGGTTTACGATGATCCGCCGGTGAGCGTTGCCGGCGGCAAACAGGTCAGAAAAATTGAAAGGCTGGATGAATTGGATGTCGCTGTCCAAAAGGAGATGCTTATTGTTTCAGCCTATTTCATTCCGGATGAAGAGGACATCGAATATATTCGACGGTTGACCGAGAAAGGCCTAACCGTCCGGATCCTGACCAATTCCCTGGGTTCGAACGATGAAATTATAACCAACAGCGCCTACAAATACAAACGGATCCCGGTGCTGGAGACCGGCGCCGAGCTTTTTGAAACTCGCTATGATGCCAAGGATCGCCTTCTTTCCGAAGATCCGCGGGTGCAGGCCCAGTGGTTGGGCCTGCACTCCAAGTTTATTGTGGTCGATCGCAAAACCGCTTACGTGGGGTCACTCAACCTGGACCCCAGGTCTTTGAAAATCAACACCGAGATGGGGTTAGTGATTGAAGATCCGGTGCTGGGTGAAGAACTGGCGCGTATCGCGCAACGGGATATGAGCCCCGAAAATGCCTGGCAAGTCAAGCTGGATGAGCAGGGAAAACTTTACTGGGTATCCGGTGATGCCAGGGTTACCAGCCAGCCGGCCAGGACATTTTGGCGGCGGATAGGGGATGGATTCTTCTCACTTTTGCCCATTAAAGATCAACTATAGAATAGAGGTTTAATGCCCCATTCAAGGAATTCGAAACCAATCTGGGACAACCAATATTAATTGGCGACATCCGTTTGGGTCATTCGAAATTGAAATTAGTGATTTATTTGTGATTTGTAATTTGATGCTTGGGATTTGGGATTTTAGCATCCGCCAACTTCTTGAATCAGGATGCTGTTAAACGAAGCAGTCCATCATTCGCCAATCGTCAATCGACATTCTCAGGATTCCGGTTCCTGCGGTGTAGTCAGTTCATATCCGATAATGGTGCTCTTGGGCTCGGTGACGAAGGCGACCCGCCCCTCCTTTAACACCAGGGCGGCGATCAGCTCATCCTGTCCGTCATTGTCGAAGTCGCCCACGGTGAAGTCCTGGATGTATCCGGAAAGCCTTCGCGTTTTCCAGGCCGGGCCCAGCCCGACGCCATCCCAGGTGAAGCCGGCGATGTGGGTTTTATTGAAATAGCGGACTTGGTCAAGGGTGCTGCGGGCGACGTCGTGATTTTGGACGGCGATGACCTCGCTTTCATTTCTGGCCTTGTTATGCCACACCACGAGGCGCAGGGGATAGTACCATTTGTTTTGAACCTGCCCGCGATATTCCCACGGGATAGAGGCATACAGCATGCTGCCCCCGAAGCGCTCGTTATTGTCCCAGAGGGTGTCGCCGGAAGAATCGATTATCCGGAACCGATCATTGTCCTTGTAGGCCACCGCAATTTCCTGGCCATTGTTCAGAATATCGCCGACCGTCAAGCCCAGAAGATTGGTATTGCGAGGAGCCCGGACGGGGTCGGTGGGTACGTATTCACCGCCCTGCCAGCGCATTTCATTGATTGCGCCGGCCGACGGTTTGCCGATTCGGGGTCGCTGACCCAGCAAGATTTTGCCGCGGTTGGGGGTCTGCGCCACCCGATAATAATAACGGCTCTTTTTAAGTATTTTGTTAAATTTGCCGTTTTCATATTCAACGACGTATGAATTGACGACATCTTTATTGGCATTGAGGCTGGTGACGAAAATTTCGTCTACGCCGTTTTCATTTATATCGGCCACATCCACTGCCAGCAGGTTGTGGTTGTTCCCTTCCTCGAATTCAGCGATTTTTCGGAACACGCGATTTTCGGAGCGATAGATCAGCAGTTCATGGGGCGTGATGGTGACGGTTTCGATTTGTCCGTCGCCGTCGACATCCCCCAGAGCGACGCCATTGATTAAATGCCTGAAACTGGCGCTTTTCCAAAAGCGTGGTTGGGACTCCCGGCCCGCGCTGCGATCAATTCCCAAGGTTGCCACGCCTTCATCTTCATCCTCGGTGATAAAGCCGTCTTCCTTGAGTACTTTTTCCGGGTGGGCATGGATGTCAAGTTTTTTGGGCGCCTGCGTCTTGGGCGCCGGCGAAGCCGGTTGGGTCGAGGGTGTCCTGTTAGAGGCGGCAACCTGGGTGCGGCCGAACAGCTTGTCGTTGATGTCGGCCGCGATCATGTTGATTTTTCCGATAACAGCCCCCAAATCCTGCCCCTGGTCAAAAAAGGACATAGTGGGCCTGCCACCGGAAATGTCCACCATTTTGGCATCGATGCTGACACTTTCTCCCAGTACGGTCAGGCTGCCAAACAGGACATAATCAGCGTTTAGGCGTTTACCGATTTTACGGGCTTTGGCTTCGTTAATCGAGCCGGACTTTGCTTCGGCCTCAACGACAGGGTTGATCCGTTCCCGGGACAGCACTTCCACCTCGCCATCCTTGGACAGACGCGAGGAGAGCATGTCAAAAATGCCATCCTTCAAAAAGGTCAGGTCCTTGTCGGAATTTATTTTAAACGGCAGCAGGGCAATTTTTTGCGGCTCGGCCGCGATTACCAAATTGCTGAATACACCAAAAAAGATAAAGCTGAAAAGAAAACAGCCAATTTTTTTTGATATTAACTTTTTCAACGGAAGAATCCTCTTATCCATGTGTCCTATTTTGAAGTAATCTATTGTTGTTGGACGGACAACCGTAATGAGTTTTTTTGTGGGTTTGTTGGGTTTCGACCCTGTTGTGCTAGCATTAATTGAACCGGGATGAATCGGTCGGTTGCGAAACGAAACACGGCCTCGGGTTACCGGGTCTCTACCCAACCTACAATGACTCAACCTTCAATTCTTTGATCTGTCGATCGTTGGGTTTCGACCCTATGATTCGACCATAAACAAAATCGGAGTGAATCGGTCGGTAGCAAAATGAAAAACGAAATCGGGTCAAAAGGTCTCTACCCAACCTACAATAATTTTTTCCGGTATTCAGCACTAGTAGAACTTAAGTACCTTTATTGGTTATTCATATCCTATATTGTCATCAAATTCAACTTTTGCACCAACTCCCCAGCCCTGGTCATAAATACCTTTGTTCACAAAACGACGAAAGCTGGAATATTCCCAATCAGCAGGCGCATTTGCCAATCCATAAATTTCCGACACGTTCTTTTTACAGGTAAGATTCGATAGAATACCGTCATTCGTCACTCGTCAATATTCATTCGTCATTTGTCAAGCATCACCTCTCCAGCTTCTGCTTCAATATGTCGTTGACCAGTTTCGGATTGGCCTTGCCCCTGGTTTCCCGCATGACCTGGCCGACGAAAAAGCCCATGAGCTTGGTTTTGCCGTTCTGGTAAGCTTCGACTTCCTTGGGATTGTTCGCGATGACACCCGCAATGACTGCGTCTATGGCATCCGTGTCGGTAATCTGGGTCAGGCCCTTTTCTTCGACGATCCGGCCGGGCGGCTTGCCGCTCTGGGCCATTTCCTCAAACACGGATTTGGCAATTTTGCCGCTGATGGTCCCCGCTTCAATCAGTGCCAGCAGTTTGGCAAGATTTCCCGGTGAAATGGGAGATTCAGCAATGGTTTTGTCCGCAGCATTTAGAAGCCCCAGCAGTGATCCCATGATCCAGTTGCTGACCTGCTTGGGGTGGGTGAACTGCTCGACACACGACTCGAAATAATCAGCCAATTCGCGGTCGGATGTCAACAAGCCGGCATCATAGGCGGGCAAATCGTATTGGGTCATAAATCGCTCTTTTTTCTGGTCGGGAAGCTCCGGCAGGCTGACTTTCACCTGCCGGATCCAGTCGCCGTCGATGACCAGCGGCAGCAGGTCCGGATCGGGAAAATAGCGATAGTCATGGGCCTCCTCTTTGCCGCGCATGGAGAACGTTCGGCCCTTTTCGGGATTCCACAGCCGGGTTTCCTGTACAACCTGACCGCCGTCCAGGAGGGTCTCCTTCTGCCGGCCGATTTCATACTGCAGCGCTTTTTCGACATGTTTGAAAGAGTTTAGATTTTTAAGCTCGGTGCGGGTACCCAGCTCTTGCTCACCCGCCGCTCGGATCGACACGTTGGCGTCACACCGGAAGCTGCCCTCCTCCAGGTTGCCGTCACAAATTTCCAGATACCGCACAATCGATCTGAGCTGTCTCAAGTAGGCACCGGCCTCTTCGGCCGAGCGGATATCCGGCTCGCTGACGATTTCGATCAGCGGAACCCCGGTGCGATTGTAGTCCACCATACTGACCGGCCGATCCGGATCGTGATTGAGCTTGCCGGCATCTTCTTCCATGTGGATGCGGGTAATACCGATCCGTTTCCGCCCGCCGTTGACTTCGACATCGACATATCCGTGTTCGGCAATGGGCAATTCGTACTGGGAAATCTGGTAGCCCTTGGGCAGGTCCGGGTAAAAATAATTTTTGCGCGCAAATCGGCTTTCTGCCGCAATTTGGCAGTTCGTGGCCATAGCCATGCGCAGGGTATAGTCCACCACCTTTTTGTTCAGCACCGGCAGCACACCGGGCATCCCCAGACAGACCGGGCAGGTGTGGGTATTGGGCGGTGCACCGAAAGATGTCGAACAGGCGCA
>JASJCE010000436.1 GCA_030066155.1 Desulfobacterales bacterium
CTTATATGAAACTACCTGGAATGACGAATGACGATTGAAGATTGACGAATGGTGGAAGTCGCTTCCCTCAATCTTTTTAAAAAGACAAAATTCATTCATTCGACGTTGGACGTTGGACGTTCGATGATGGACGTTCATCAGTTTCTTCTCCGATCGGACCGGCTGTTTTTTAGCCGGAGGCTGCGATCGTGTGAAACAAACCTTTCCAACTAAGATTTAAGCTGAGGTCAATTAGTGTGGGAGTGGATTGTGCTTGTGCTTGCATCCCGCTTTCAAGCGGGGCATCCCGCTGCTGTCTAGCGGGGTATCTACGATTATCGGCATATTATAATTTGTAACTGGCAACTATTGTTCTAAATAGTCCTGTGTCCTCAGCAGGTAGGATGGATGGTTCAATCCGGTCGGGGCATAAAACTCATCGTGGGTGTTGCGAAAGCCGAGTTGCAGAAGGAGATGTCGCGATGCATAGTTGGTGGGGTTGTGACCGGCAAAGAGTCCGTTTGCCTTCAGAACGTTGAAGGCATAGCGGATTACCGCGACGGCGGCTTCCCGGGCATAGCCGCGACGCCATAGGTTGGAGCGGATGTGAAAGCCGATCTCAAATATTCCTTTTGGCAGGTCATAAGGCCTGAGACCGCAGCAGCCGATAAATCTCCCGCTATCCTTCAAAAAAATCGGCCAGTATTGAACACCATGGGTCTCTTCCGTCTGGATTTCTTTGACGAGTCGCTCCAATATCTCAGATCGGTATAATCTTCCCCGTGCGTCGAAAAGCTTCGTGACCTCATAATCCCCCCATAGCTCACAGGCCAATTCGAGATCACCCGCCCGCCAGCGCCTGAACCCCAAACGCTTTGAAGTCAAAAAGTATTTGTCACCGTTTACCATGGTATTTCCGAAATATCAAAGCCCTATCTTATTGACAACAGGGGAAAGCTACAATTCAATTCATACTATTGACAATCATATTGAAAGTATGATTAATTATAGTATAAAATTGGATGAAAGGAAGTTAATTTATGGGACATTCAAAACTAAGTGTAACGATACCCGATGATATTTTTAATCAACTAAATGATATTGCGTTAAAGGAAAAAACCAAGTTAAGTCATCTGGTTACTGAAGCACTTGTTGAAAAACTGCAAAAGAAAAAGGAGCAAGCTTATATTCAGCAAGTCAATGAAGTTCTGAAAGACAAAGAAGCGGCAAACGAACAGCAGCGTATGGCCGAGCTCATAGCTGACAATACCAACCTGGAAGAATTACCATGGTAATCCCGGTCCAAGGCGATATTTATTGGGTCAGATTCGGAGTGTCTGGCGATTCGGGCCCCTCCGGAAAGCGACCGGCTGTTATTGTTCAAAATAATCTGCTAAACCGAAGTAATATCCAAACTACGGTAGTCACCTTATTGACGTCAAACCTGAAGCTTGCGAGGATCCCCGGAAACGTGCGGCTGCAGAAAGGAACCGGCAATTTACCGAAGGCCAGTGTCGTCGTAGTCAGTCAATTGGCAACCGTCGATAAAGCCAGACTGCTCGAAAAAATCGGTACGCTGAGCCAAAAAAAAATTACTGAAGTTGTTGACGGGTGTCGTCAGGTTATCAGCTTAAACATTTTTGATCTCTAATCAGACTGGCCGTTTATCGGAATTTTTAGGAAAGGGAAGATTTCACAAGCCTTTAAATCTGATGTGCCGGTTCGCCTTTTTTATGGCATTCAGGATCCTCTGCAGTTCTTCGTCTGTAACACAGCTGAACATATAGGCTTTTTCTCGAGCCAACCGGAATCTGACAAAACCGTAAGGTAGGAAAATCAGTCTGGGTCCTTCAATCACCGATATCTCCTCGGGATTTATGCTGACGACCTTCCGAAAACTGGTAATTTCTATTTCCCCGTCCCCCGCTATTCCGATTTTATACGAGATTCCCAGGGAAAAATACCAGGCATAGACCACGATAAAAACGACCATCAACATCATAGCCAGGGGCCATTCGGTGTTGGTCGACATTGACCATAGCACCAAGATGGATATGAAGGTCCAGGCAAGCAAAATCGCATAAAATATCCCCATAAATATTATGGGCGCTTGATAACAACTGTTATATAGCGGATTTTCTGAGTTGGTCATAATGCTGTCGTCGATAAAACCTTCCGGAGTTCATTTGCAATTATCCTTCACGCCAACTCATTTTGATCCGGTTATTATTACTGATTCCAGCACATATTGCAATGGATCCGAGCACATTTGTCAGGAAAACGTTAAAGTCAACTCTAACCGATTTGGATAGAAGCGATTTGTCTTGCTGGGGACATCACTAAAATCCCAAATTACAATACTCAAATAACAAACAATATCAAAATTACAAATTCCAATGACTAAAACATTACAATCACTTATCTGAGTTTTTCGCTTTGTTTAGTTTGTTTTGAATTTTGAATTTCGGTCATTGGGATTTATTTGAGATTTGTTTTTTGGTGCTTGGAATTTTAGTGATTTTGATAATCGAGTAACTCTATTTATTCCGAGCAATTAACTGTTTAAATGATGTGGCCCTGAGCAGAATTGTGATCCGGTGTCATAAAAAAGGATATTTCTTGACACGTCGGTTTTTCCTCTGTTACAGATTTTACCTTGCTGCAGGCAACCGCTTCACAACGGGGAACAATTACATCCAACCCCTTTCCCAGGAGGTATATCTATGAAAAAGGACCCGGTGAAAAAAAATGTAAAGAGACAAGTGCAGACAAAAACCAGCCGTCGTAAATTCCTCAAAACATCTGTCGCTGCAGGCATTGGAGCGGCGGCGGCCCCTCAAATTTTTAACATTCGCACTGCGGCTGCCAAAGGTACCACCTGGCGTATTCAAACCTCTTGGCCCGGAGGTATCGGACTTGAGATTTTCAAAACATGGTGTAATAGTATCCAGGAAAAAAGCGGCGGTGAATTGATCTTTAAGGGCTTTACCGCCAAGGATGTCGTGGGTGACTTCCAGTTGTTTGACGCCGTCAAGAACGGCGTACTGGAAGGCATGAACCCGTTTACGATTTACTGGGCCGGTCGTATGCCCGCCTCGGTTTTTTTAACGTCATATCCCATGGGCCTGCGCAATCCGCATGAATGGGACGTTTTCTATTACGGCCTCGGCGGCCTGGAAATTACCCGTGAATTGTTTGCCAGGTTCAATATGTACTACGTTGGCCCGGTCCACCATGGGCCCAACATCATCCACTCCAAGGTGCCGATCCGCTCCATTGATGATTTCCGGGGCCGGAAAATGAGGGTGCCGGGAGGAATGGTGTCTGAGCTCTTTTCGGCCGCCGGCGCCAAAACTACCCTGCTGCCAGGCAGTGAGATCTTTCCGGCCTTGGAAAAAGGCACCATCGACGTAGCCGACTACGTCGGTCCGGCCGTCAACTACGCCCTGGGTTTCCATCAGGTCACCAAGTACATCTCCATGGGCCCGGCCGGCTTCATGTCGATCTACCAGCCCGTCGACTTGATGGACCTCACCGTTGGCATGAAAGCATGGAACGCCCTGCCCAAACACCTGAAAACCTTTGTGGAGATGGAGGTTCACGTTTACTCAGACATGCATCACGCCGCCATTCAGAAAGCTGATCAGGACGCGTGGGTCAAATTTGAGGATGCCGGTACGGTCGTTACCCGGTTGAGCGAAGACGATGTTGAGGCGTTCACCTCTCTGGCCGTGCCGCTATGGTACAAGTGGGCCAACCGTGACAAATGGGCAGCCAAGGTGTTTAAGATCCAGCTGGATTACATGATGTCGGGTAGCCTGGGCTATGCCAACCCTGATATGATTAAAGGCCAGACGCTGAAGCATGTCTAAATAATAGGGTTCACTCTCGTCGTTTGCAGTTTGGCAGCGAATTGGAACCGCCGCATTGGTGGTTCCAATTTGTTTAATCGGTTCCACTGATATGAAAAAGAACTGCCCGGAATCCAAAATTTAATTGTATTTCAGCGACTACCTCATGAACAGTCAAAAAATTAGTATAATATCAAGTAATTAGGATAGTTATATGCCATACTTACCGTTTGTATTACCCCACTGGCTTTACTGGGGTGGTTTAATTATTGTGCCGCTCATCGCCATGTACATTGTCCGCATGCAGAAAGGAAAGGAAGTCGACGGCACTGTATCAAACCGCATCGCCTATATGCTGTGGTTCTGCGGCGGATTTGTTGGGTTGCACCGCTTTTATGTCAGAAGTGCTTTGGGGCTGGTTTATATCCCGCTGTTCATTGTGCTTTTACTGTTTAATGTGCAGGTACGAAACGCCGTGGACACGCTTTCCGGTGTCAAAAATGAAGTTAGCATCGCCGAATTCGATATCGAGCGGGCTCAAAAGGCAATTGACAGAGGCCGGGACGGCGCCCAGCGGAAAATGGACAAGGCCAAACAGAACATGGCAATCGCCCAGCAGAATCTGACCGAAAGAGAAGCCAACCATGCTAAATGGTTCCGGTTCACGAGTATCGCAGCCGTCGTTATCGGAGTTTTATTGCTGATCGATGCATTCTTACTGCCAGGAATGCTCAGAAAGTGTGCGGCCAGGGAGGCGACTGAAGCCGAAGCAAAAGCGGCTTCCGTCGACAAAAGGGCGGAATTCGAAAAGCTCGGGAAGGCGGAAGCTACGGTAAAAGTGGAAGTCAAAAACCCGTTTTTTCTGTGGGTCGACAAGATCAATGGTTATGTCGGAGAGTACGTTTGTTTCTGGTCGATTATCGCTGTGTTTGTCTATTATTACGAAGTGCTGGCCCGCTATCTCTTCAATTCACCCACAAACTGGGCTCACGAAAGTATGTTTCTGATGTTCGGCATGCAGTATGTGTTGGCTGCCGGATTCACCCACCGCGAGCACGCCCATGTACATGTGGACGTACTCTATCAATATTTCCCAATGCGCATGAAAGCCGCTATCAACGTATTTACGTCGATCTTCTTCTTTCTTTTTTGTATTGTGCTGTTCTGGACCGGCTGGGTATTTGCGGCGGACTCAATCGGCGTGTGGGAAGTATCCTTTACCGAATGGGCTATTCAGTACTGGCCGGTGAAAATCACACTCTCGCTGGGGGCTCTTCTGCTTATGTTGGATGGATTAACCAAATTGATCAAGGATTTGATCGTCCTGTTTGGAAAGCGAGTATAAGCTATGGGTTTGGAAATCGGTATTGGCTGGCTAACATTCTGGATGTTCAGTACGCTGATTATTTTGCTCCTAATGGGACTACCGTTGGCCTTCGTGACCGGCGGATTGGGAGTCGTGTTTTTGTTTTTGTTCGGCGATGTGCAAATGCTTCACATCTTGCCGTCGCGCATCTTCCCCTTTATGACCGATTATCAACTATCGGCCATCCCCCTATTTATTTTCATGGCTTCCGTTCTGGCTGCAGCCGGGTTGATCGAGGAGCTGTTTGACGTGGTTTACCAGATTCTCGGCGGTTTAAAAGGCGGATTGGCCACCGCCACCATCATCGCCTCGACCATTCTGGCGGCTATGGTCGGGGTCATCGGCGCAGCGGAGGTGACCATGGGCATCATCGCACTGCCGGCCATGCTCAAACGCAAATATAATCCCGAAATGGCCTGTGGGGCAATACTTGCCGGCGGGACGCTGGGCATCCTGATTCCGCCGTCCATCCTGGCGATTATATTCGCCGTGGTTGCCCAGCAATCCGTGGGCGAATTGTTTATCGGCGCCTTTTTCCCGGGCTTCCTCCTATCGGGAATGTACATTCTTTACGTTACCGCCCGCAGCTACATGAAAAAAGGCTATGGACCGGCCCTGCCCAAAGAGGAGCGAATCAGTGCCAAGGAAAAAATCAGATTGCTCAAAGGCATAATCGCGCCGGTGCTACTGGTGATTCTGGTTTTAGGGGTCATCTTTACCGGCGTCGCCACCCCGGTGGAAGCCGCCGGTATCGGCACCTTTGGCGCCCTGGTAGTGGCCGCCCTGTCCCGCAAGCTATCCTGGACAAATATCGCCAGTGCTGCCATTACCACCCTCAAAGCCTCCACCATGGTGCTGTGGATCATGTTCGGTGCCAGTATTTTCGTTGGCTTTTACATCGTCAACGGTGGTCAGCAGTTTGTCACCCAATCTCTGCTGGGCACCGGTCTGGGGCCTTACGGAATTTTACTGATCATGATGGTCCTGTTGATTCTGCTCGGTATGTTTCTGGACTGGGTCGGCATTCTGCTGCTGGCGGTTCCAATATTTGCCCCGATCATGCGCTCCCTGCCGTGGGATGGTGTTTTTGGCCTACCAGGAGTGCCACCCGGGGAGGTATCTCTGTGGTTTGGAGTGGTCTACATGGTGAACATGCAGATGTCCTTTTTAAGCCCGCCTTTTGGTTATGCTCTTTTTTATCTGAAGAGTGTGGCGCCGCCGGAAATCACGATGGGGATCATATTCCGCTCGGCCGTGCCGTTTTTGTTTCTGCAGGCTATCGGCTTGGCCCTGGTTGTCATTTTCCCCGAAATTATTCTCTGGTTGCCGCGGCTTGTGTACGGTAATTAATCCGCCCTGTAAAAACACCTTCGGGATCTGAGCT
>JASJCE010000043.1 GCA_030066155.1 Desulfobacterales bacterium
TGTGGTGCGAAAAGACAATCCCGCTGCCGACTTCAGTACGGCGCTTGAACGACTGACCCTCAACGATGTCAGTCCAGCCGAACGCAATGCTGTCGATGCAATTATCAACCAGTTCAAAGGCAAAATTATCGGCGTGCAGGTGGCCACGACGCATGCGAGATTTGCGGACGATTACCTGGGCGAGCATGCTGAGATCCGCATCTATGACTTTCAGCACACCATCGATCTTGATCTCTACCAGGGAAGACTGGATGCGGTGGTCGGAGATTATGCCTACTGGTGGCCGCTGATTAATTCGGAGCAGGGCATAGACTACAAAATAGTGGGTCCGCACATGACCGGCGGGCCTTTCGGAGAGGGCGTCGGTGTGGCGATACGGAAGCAAGATCAGGATCTGGCGGATATGTTTTCCCGGGCGATAAATACAATGATTCGCGACGGATCCCTTAAAAAACTGGCACTCAAGTGGTTTAAATATGACGCCTCGGCGCAGGAGTAGAGAGTTCCCATATGTCAATCATCGCTGAATATTTGCCCCTCATCTTAAAAGGAATGTTGCTGACGGTGGAGGTGGCGGTTTTATCGTTGCTGATTGCAATATTGCTTGGAATGATCGGCGCCCTCGCCAAGCTGTCCAAATCGCGCATTGCGCAGGGTATTGCGGGCGTCTATACGACCGTCATCCGAGGCATTCCTGATCTGGTCATGATGGTGCTCATCTTTTTTGGCGGCCAGATCATTGTCAACGACATCGGCGAAAAACTGGGCCTTGATTATATCGACGTAAGTCCATTCGTGGCCGGTGTCCTGACCATCGGTTTCATTTTCGGCGCTTACATGACGGAGTCATTTCGCGGCGGCATTCTGGCCGTATCCCGCGGTGAAATTGAAGCCGGCTACGCCTTCGGGATGACTCCTTTGAAGGTTTTTCTGCGCATTACATTGCCCGCCATGGTGCGGCATGCCCTGCCGGGGTTCGGGAATAACTGGCTGGTTCTGGCGAAAACGACCGCTCTGGTTTCGGTTATCGGCCTGCAGGATATGGTATTCAACGCCGGCCTGGCCGGCGGGTCAACCCGCAAGCCGTTTACCTTCTATTGTGTGGTCGCATTCCTGTTCCTCATAATTACCGGTATTTCCGACGTCGGTCTAAGATGGCTGGATAAACGCTATAGTGTCGGCGTGCGGAAAGGATAAAGGACAAAGGTTAAGGGTGTAGGGTATAAGGTAAAAGGATTGAGGATAGGCGTTCGGTATTTGGCTTTCGGCTTTCGGTGGATGGTATTTTAGCAATTTAAAACAGATAGAGCGTAGCTAAAAATTCGAATCATTAAAAAGACAGAATACTATAATTTTAGGCATTTTAGGCAATTTAGGCAATTTAGGCATTTTGATTTGTGGAAACGCATGACTTTAATTGGTAAAGGTATATCCGCTTATACATAGAACACTCGAGATGCTGTCATGGACTTCGGGGTTATTATTGAGAATTTGCCGCTGTACTTTCAGGGGCTCCTGACCACCATCATACTGGTGATCTGCTCTCTGATTGTCGGGCTGTGCCTCGCCTTGCCGATTGCATTGCTGGCAACTTCCAAAAGCAAATTTATTGCCTTTCTGCCAAAGGCCTATATCTATTTCTTCAGGGGAACGCCGCTGCTGGTGCAGATGTTAATGATTTACCACGGTATGGGGCAATTTGAAGCGGTGCGGGAAAGTTTTCTGTGGGTCATTTTAAAGGAGGCCCACGCGTGTGCCTTAATCGCCTTTGCGCTGAATACCGCCGGCTACACGGCGGAAATATTACGGGGCACCATCGAACAGACCGCTTACGGTGAAATTGAAGCGGCCAAATCGTGCGGAATGTCCACGGCTACAATCTACCGGCGGATCATATTGCCTAGTACCTTCAGACGAGCATTGCCCGCATACGGGAATGAGATCATCTTTATGTTGCACGGCAGTTCCCTGGCGGGGATTATCACGATTGTCGACTTATTCGGCGCGGCCAGAATTGTGAATGCCAGACACTTTGTCCCGTTTGAAGCCTACATTACCGCGGGGCTCTTCTATCTTTGTCTGACCTTCATCATCGTGTGGGGCGTCAAGAGGGCCGAACACCGCTGGCACGCCCACCTGCGACCGAGGACGAGCTGACCGCGGTCTTGTTAGGTTTCGGGTGTCAGGTGTCAGGTTTCAGCTCAGCCGCTGGCCTGAAAAAAGGCCAGTCTGAACAAATAAGAAACTCTAATTTTTGAAAGAAAAAGAGGAATGGATTCCTATCTTTAACTAAAAAATTGGACAGGATCAACAGGATCGATTGGATAATACGGTCTCCGGCCGTAGGCCTCTCTCGCCGCAGGCGAAAAGATTCCTGATAATCCTGTAAATCCTGTCTAAATAGAAAAAATAAAAATCGAATCCATACCACATTTCTTCATCTATTTGAAGTTTCACATAAGCGTCGCTTCTGGCCCCACAAAGGTCAAGTTTTGATTTTTGAGGAAACTTGATAAAGCCATTTAAGGGGTTTTCTGGTTGTAGGAGCGGATTTTGCTTGTGCTTGCATCCCGGTCTCTTACGGGGCATCCCGCTGCTGTTTAGCGGGGCATCCGCGATTAGCGCAGTCCGAAGCGTTTCAGCAATGCCCGGATATCAGCGCGCCTCTCAGCCAAGATGCAGGCTGACACCTGAAACCCGAAACCTGACACCTTGACCTTTCTACAAGAATATCTCTTTCCTCGATCAAATCAGTTCCCTTTTGCGTGGTTCCTTGCTTGCCCGATCAGAGCGTCAGCAAATTCTCCCCTTTGTCCTTCAGTGGCGTTTTACCGGCTATCTTGGCCAGAATACGACCGGGTCTGGCGTAATGATCGGTTCGGGTTGAAAAGAGTATCCCATCGATTTCGCTCCGGACAACCGTTATTCGGTCTTCCGACTTTTCCGCCACAGGATTGATAATTTCGGCAATGGCGGCGCCTTTTTTAATGCGGTCACCGGGGTTTTTCAAAAATACGACCACACCGGGCACCGGTGCTTTGACGTGTGCAACCCCCCTCAGGGGAGTGGCGTCGTTGCGCAGGGCAGGCAAGTCCGGAGCCTTCCCATCAATAAAATGCCTTCTTTGCAGAAACCGAAAAATATTTTCGGCATCAAAATTTCCATATTCATGGGTGACATCGGTAATGCCCCGGAACTCGACCGTGGCGGATAAACAGGTTGGTGGTATCGGGTGGTCCGGGAATCGACTTGCCAGCTGCCACCAGATCCGGCTGCAGGCTTCGTCAAACGGCGTAACGCCCGAGTCTTCAGCCAGGAGCGTTACTTCGGCACCCAGCTGGGCCGACAAATCCGCGGCATCCGGCCACAGCGGGGTGCCCAGATAAACGTGCATGACGGCCTGGTCGTCGCAGTGCAGGTCCAGCACAATCTCGGCATCGTAGGACAAGGACAGCAGCAAATGCTTCAGACAGCCGGCTTCATCCTCCGGTGTGATTGATTCCAGAGTTTTTGCCATGGTCTTTCGAATTACGGCGACATTTTCATCGGGGTCGCTGCCCAACCGGTCTTTAACCCGATTCGCAATCCGTTCGGTAAGGTCCAGATGTTCGCGGTTGAAGTTAACGCTGTTGTAGAAATCGAAGCGGCCTTCGAGTCTTTGGTCCCGCCACTGGCTGATCCCAATCGGGTTTGCCACGGGAACGAGAATAATCTGTCCGGTGATTTGATCCGCTTTATCGGCGGCATCAAGCTTGTCAATCAGATGATGCATGGCCATGAATCCCGGAGCTTCGTTTGCATGCAGCCCGGCCTGAATGTAGGCTTTATTGGGCCTGGAATGATTCCCGTAATAGATGGCGGTCAGCGTGCGGGAATTTCCCGGGCTGCTGGCCGGCAGGTAATATTGTTTGATATTTTTGGTAGCCAAGCTTCCACTCCTTATTTGTGCAGTTAGATAGTATTTACCCTACTCCTCGTTTGAAACTTTAATTAAATATCTCGCAGAGCCCGCTGAGCGCACAGAGCTTTTTTATTTTTCTCTGAGAACTCTGCGGACTCCGTGAGAGATAAATTGACTTGAGTTTCTTTTCCGATCGGACCGGCCGTTTTTTTGGCCGGAGGCGACGCTAGTAAGAAACTTTATTGTTGGCAATATTCGTTGCAAACAAAATGGGGGAGCCAGGCTCCCCCAATGCTTAAGGTTTTATTTTTTTCGTAGTTTTAGGATTAAATCAATTTCATAGCGACAGATGATAGGTTACCCCTGCGATTTAATCGCCATAGACGTTGAAGTTGAAATATTTATCCTGAATGGCCTTGTAGGTTCCATCCGCCCGGATTTGATCAATGGCTTTATTGAACATCTCCACCAGATCTTTGTCCCGTTTGCGAATGGCAATACCGGCGCCGTTTCCGAACCATCTGGGATCGGTTAAATCCGGACCAACGAACTCGTAGTTTGCTCCTTCCGGCTTTTTCAGAAATCCGTCCGAAAGCGCCACGCTGTCAGCCAGCAGTAAATCCACCCGTCCGGCGGCGAGGTCTAAATAGGCTTCATCCTGAGTGGCATAACGTTTGATTTTGACATCCTTACCATAGTTGTCCGTGATGTAATTGTCGTGAATCGTGGCGCGTTGCACGCCGACCGTTTTGCCCTTAAGCGCATCGGGCGTAACATCTGAAAACTTCCCCTTTTTGGTGACAAATTTAGCCGGTGTCTGGTAATATTTATTGGTAAAAGCGACTTTTTTCTTGCGCTCCTCCGTGATGGACATGGACGCGATAATGGCATCGTATTTCCTGGCCATTAGAGCCGGGATGATGCCATCCCAGTCCTGGGGCACCAGCTTGTAATCGACACCCATGGCTTTGCAGAGTGCCACGGCAATATCAATATCAAATCCTTCCAGTTTGCCGTCGGCAGTCGTATAGCTGAAGGGCGGATAGGCGCCTTCCACACCGATTCGAACCATTTTCCAATCTTTGGCCTGGATGGGTCCGGCCGCTACAATCAATGTAATAACAGCTACAGCGATTAGAAATTTTTTCATAATCCCTCCTCTTTAGATGTAATAGTATGCCAACTGCCGACCGTTCCTGCCCGAACTGTTTAGCGTCTGTGCTTCCAATATTTTTAATGCAGCGAACTGTTGCACCCTATAATAATATAATTTGATTACAATTAGTTAGGACTCCTTCGGTATCAGTTTGCGAACGTTGCATCATACTTTCAATAAAGAATTTGGTTGGGAATGTCAAATAAAAAGGATTCCTGTCGGTCTCCCATCAAACAGGATAAAGCCTCGAGAAACGGCACAATGGTTTCCGATCCCCTTTATTGGATAAAGGATTGACTGTCGCTGCGTTTTTTTATATGGTTTTCCCGAGCAGATGATGCTTTTAACGGCAACCGGAAAAGGAACTTTGGAATCATGAAAGCAAAGTTCAGACTGGCCGGGCGTGGCGGACAAGGCATCAAATTTGCGGGAAGTTTTCTGGCCAAAGCCGCCATGAAAGCCAATTACCACACCACGGTGTCCGTGGACTACACCCCGTCGGTTCGCGGCGGACCGATATTCTGCGATGTCGTTATCAGTTCGGAACCGATTTCCTACCCCTTCTGTGACCGTGATGCCGACATTTTATTGATGCTGGACCAGGAGGGCGCCCGCCGGGCCGGCGAAAGTGCCTGCTCCAAAACAGCCTGTTTTATCGACACTCACACCGTCAAGACGCCTGAAACATACATTAACCAGGGGCAGATGTTCCGGTACCCGTTTTCAAAGCGGGCCGATGACAACCATATCCCCGGTTCAGTCAATATCCTCAGCCTTGGATTGCTCTCAAATTACCTGCACCGCAAAGCCGCAAGGGATGAATTGCCGGTGCTGGCAGATGACCATTATCATCAGGTGATTGAAAGCATGCCCAGGCGCTTTAGAGCGGCTAATTCACGGGCATTTGAGCTTGGAAAAATGCTCTTTGATGAAGCACCGGTAGGGTGAACCCAACCCGGCTGAGCCGGAAATGACTATCGAAAATTGAATATTGAATATTTGAGGTATTCTGTCTGGTTTAAAAAGACTGAGCGCAGCCTCCCCTCCGGCCTGGAAGCCTATGAAGCCTACGGGCTGGAAGCGGGCTTGTAGGGGTTGAAGCGCCTACGCCTCGGAGAGCGAAACCTCACTTCGAAATTCGGTATTTGCAATTCGACCTGCCCGCAATGCCATAACGCTCATTTGGGGCAAAATACAGTTCTGGTCGATGATATAGTATTTGCGTGAACATCAAAGGGTATGCATGGCAGGCGGGTATTCTGCGGTTCGCTTTTTATAGTAGTTTAGTTTCAAATAGTTAGAATCAGGAGGGTATCATGTTTCCCTCAGCTCGACGACCCATTCTCGCTCCGCCGCAGGTCAAAAAATACTATCGCGTCACGGTGGATACTGAACAATGCGACGGCTGCAGTTTATGCACGGCCTTTTGCCCGTTGGATGTTCTGGAGATTGGTGCCGAAACCAATCGCCGCATGCTGCACTTTGCCGTGGTTGCAAACCCGCTGAACTGTCTTGGATGCGATCAGTGTCAACGAATCTGTCCCGCTGCTGCCATTTTTGTTAGCGAGGTGGCAACCGAATTGGAGGTGTGGTCGTGAGAAACGACAGCATCAGCGCTCAAAAGCAAGACGCCTTGACCGCGTCTGCTCCCGTTTTGAGTACCGGCAACCACGCCTGTGCCGAAGGCGCCCTGGCGGCAGGTTGCCGGTTTTTCGGCGGCTACCCCATCACCCCTTCCTCCGAAGTTGCGGAATTGATGTCCAAACGATTGCCTCGGGTTGACGGTACGTTCGTACAGATGGAGGACGAAATTGCATCGATTATGGCCTGTCTGGGTGCTTCGTTTGCCGGGGTCAAGGCCATGACGGCAACATCGGGGCCAGGATTGTCCTTAATGGCCGAGAGCATCGGTCTGGCGGTCATGATGGAAGTTCCACTGGTCATCGTGACGGTCATGCGGGGCGGTCCCAGCACCGGGCAACCCACCAATGCCTCACAGTCCGATGTTTATCAGGTGCGATATGCATCACATGGTGATTATGAACTGATCGTGCTGGCACCCGGTTCGGTCCAGGAGATGTATGAGCTGACGGTACGGGCTTTCAATCTCTCTGAACGTTATCGGACTCCGGTCATCGTCGCCGCCGACGGTACACTGGGGCAAATGATGGAGCCGTTGTCGCTGCCGCCGGAGGTCGAACAGGTGCAACGGAAATCGCCACAGGTACCCCCTCAGGAATACAAGCCCTTCCAGGTCGTGGACGAGGATTTGGTTCCGGCGATGGCAATCGCCGGAACAGAATATGATTTCTATGTCACCGGCCTCACCCACGACGACATGGGAAATCCCCGTATGGATCCCGAATCGGCCGAACAGCTGATTAGGCGTCTTTGCACCAAAATTCGCCGGGTCCGCACCCACATCAACGATTGGGAGACTTACGCCCTGGACGATGCCCGACTTGTCGTTCTGGCATATGGTGTCAACGCCCGCGGCGTCCGCGAAGCAGCCGAGCGGATGCGCGCCGAGGGGCATAAAATCGGAATGGTCCGGCTCAAAAGTCTGTGGCCTTTTCCGGATGAGCTCCTGCAGCAGCTCGGGCGGCGAGTTGAAAAAGTCGTCGTTTCCGAGCTGAATAACGGCATGCTGATACGCGAAGTCGAGCGGTTCAGACATCGCTTCAGGGTCAGCGGTATAACGGTTCCAACTCCGGTGCCGTTAAGGCCCAGTGAAATTTACCGGCGTCTGCTGGAGGAGATCTGAAATTATGCTGTTTCAATCCGGCGGTGAAGACTGCGATCGACGCGAACATCCTCTGACGGACATGTTAAATCTGCACCGGTTCGTCTTCTGCCCCGGATGTTTGATCGGCACGGTCATCACTTCCCTGGCAACCTGTTTGAAAGAGGCGGATCTGACGGCGCGGGATTATGCCATCGTATCCGGTATCGGCTGCACGGGCCGATCCAGCGGCTGTTTCAAAGCACCCGCTTTTCATACCACTCATGGCAGAGCCATCCCGTTTGCCACCGGTCTGAAGCTGGCAAATTCGCGTCTGAAAGTTTTTGTCCTTTCGGGCGACGGGGATATATCCGCTATCGGCGGTAATCACTTCATTCACGCCGCCCGACGCAATATTGATATCTGTGTGATTTGCGTCAACAACAGTGTATACGGCATGACCGGCGGACAGGCGGCTCCGACGACTCAGTTAGGTGACATCACATCCACCACACCCTATGGGAATGTTGAGCCGCCCTTTAATCTGGTGGATTTGGCGGCTGCTTCCGGGGCCACGTACGTGGCGCGCTGGCCGGGTTACGACACCCTCAGGCTGCAGAAAAGTCTGCGTAAAGCACTGAATCGCAACGGATTCAGTTTCATCGAAGTTATCGTTCCCTGCTTCACCCAGTACGGCCGGCGCAACCGCAAAGAAGGGACGATCGAAATGATGGAGTGGCTGCGGGCCATCGTGGATCTGCGGGTGGGATGCCCGCCGCACGAGGCTGTTTTGGAGTTAAATGAAGGGCTGGCCGTTTGCGGCGAATTCGTCGAAAGGGACGGGATCGGATTTGTTGAGAAACTTCAACAACTGCGGGAGCGGGTGCAGGTGAAGGCTGAAGGGAAGAAGGACCCAAATTGAACGAAAGAAGCTCAATTAGGCGTACATTTTTATTTCTCGGGACACGGATCCGTCTTCGCCTTCGGCTTCGCCGCGACAGGTTGGCACGGATTCACACGGATAGGTTAAATGTTAGGCGCCTGCGGCGGCTGGGCATTTAGGAAATTGCTGATCCTTAAAAACTGATAACCGATTAAACCAATAACCAATAACGGATAACTAATAACTTCCAATTGGCTTTTACTCAATTGAGATTCAATCTTAATTCTTCAATCCTCATTACCGGCCTTGCCGGGTTGGAGGCATTGGGCCATGGATTTGGATAGTGCAGCACCAATTCAAGACAAACCTGCAGCCAAACCCGATATCGGGGTGTTCCTGTGCAAGTGCGGCAAGAACATCGGCGGCAGCGTCGATATCGATTCGCTGGCCGAGGCAATCAAAGACACACCCAGTGTCAAGCACGTCCAGGTAAACACGTATACCTGCTCCGAACCGGGTCAGGCTGAAATCGAGACGGCCATTGCAGAGCACAGGCTCGAAAAAATCGTGGTGGCTGCCTGCTCTCCACGGCTGCACGGACCCACCTGGCAGGAGCTGCTCAGGCGCAGCGATCTGAATCCGGCGGTGGTGGAAGTTGCCAACATCCGTGAGCAGTGCAGCTGGGTGCACTTGCACGAAAAAGCAGCCGGCACCCAAAAGGCCCTCGAGCTCGTTCGCATGGCGGTCGCCAGGGCCGAACTCCTTCAGCCGGTGCCCGAGCTGAAGGTCCCGGTTACTCAGCGGGCGCTGGTTATTGGTGGCGGGGTGGCGGGTATTCAGGCTGCCCTGGATTTGGCTGACGACGGCTATGAGACGATTCTGGTCGAAAAAAGCCCCACCATCGGCGGCATCATGGCGTTGATCGACAAGACCTTTCCCACCATGGACTGCTCCATCTGTATTCTGGGCCCCAAAATGGCCGATGCCGGCAAACATAAGAACATCAAACTGATTGCCAATGCAGATGTTTTTAGCATTTCCGGATATGTCGGGAACTTTGAAGTCAGCATCCGGCAAAAGGCCCGCTACGTGGATGCGGCCCTTTGCACGGCCTGCAATGACTGCATTGAGGTCTGCCCGGTCGATGTGGTCGACGAATGGTCGGGTAATCTCGGGTGGCGCAAGGCCATTTATATTCCTTATCCCCAATCGGTTCCGGCCAGCTATATCATCGATGAACAGAACTGCCTGGGGCTCTCCCCCCTGACATGCGGCAAATGCATCGATGCCTGCGATAAAAAGGCCATTCTATATGAAGACCGCGACCGGGACTACACCTACAAGGTCGGTGCCATTATTGTCGCTGTCGGTTTCAAACCCTTTGATGCCGGTCGTATTCCGGAATACGGCTACAACCGGTTTGACAATGTGCTGACAACCCTGGAATTTGAGCGTTTGATCAATGCCGCCGGTCCGACCCAGGGAGAGCTGGTGCGCCCATCCGACTTCAATCCACCCGGGCGGGTGGCCTTCGTCAATTGTGTCGGTTCCCGTGACGTGCGTTTTAACCCATACTGCTCAAACTACTGCTGTATGGAAAGCATCAAGAATGCACTCCTGATTAAGGAACACTGGCCGGATGTGGACGTTACCATCTTCTACATGGATATCCGGGCATTCGGTAAAGGATTCGAGGAGCTGTACCGCCGGTCCCGAGAAGAAGGCATCCGCTTTGTTCGCGGCCGCCCCTCTCGGATTTTGCAGGATCCGCGCAACAACCATCTTTTGGTGATGGTCGAAGACACGCGAACCGATACCGTTCTGGCGGAAGAATACGATCTCGTGGTGCTTTCGGTGGGTGCCGACGGACCGGAAGCCGTGCCGCTGCCGTTAGCCCGAAGCCCGGAAGGCTTTTACATCGAAGCCCATCCAAAGCTCAAACCGGTCGACAGCCCCAGCGACGGCGTCTTCATTGCCGGCGGAGCCGAAGCCCCCAAGGATATCCGTGAAACCGTGACCCAGGCCAGTGCCGCAGCCGGGCGGGCGGCCGGATTACTGCTGAGGGGAGAGGTTTGTATCGATCCCTTGTTTGCCTTTGTGGATACGGAATCCTGCAATGCCTGCGGGGTCTGTGCCACCCGCTGCCCTTATCAGGCAATCCGTGTCGACAAGGAAAAGAAAACCCCGGCTCAGGTCAATCCCGCTCTGTGCAAGGGATGCGGAACCTGTGCCGCCGACTGTCCCCATGACAGTATCACCATGACCAATTTTACCGACACCATGATTTTGCGTCAGATCGATGTGGCCCTGCAGGATAATCCCGCTGAAAAAGTCCTGATTTTTGCCTGCAACTGGTGCTCTTACGCCGGTGCGGACCTGGCCGGCACCAGCCGCATCCAGTATCCGACGAACACGCGCATCGTCCGGACCATGTGCTCTGGCAGAGTGGATCCGGATTTTGTCAAACATGCCTATAGCTGTGGCGCCGGGGCTGTGATGCTGACGGGCTGCCGGCCCCAGGACTGCCACTACATTTCCGGCAACGACTTTGCGCTCAAACGCGAAAAAAAGATCCGGCGCTGGATGAAGAAGAATGGCATCGACGATGAGCGCTTCCTTATCGCCTGGATGTCGGCCGCCGAAGGAAAGAAATTTGCCGACACGGTCGGGCGGATCAGTGAGGTTGCGCTGCGAGTCAATCCGGCTGAGGAAAGTGTGGCGTAAGGCTTAACGGCCGGAGTGATGGAGTTATGGATTAAGGTTAAAGGAAAAAGGTTAAAGGATAAAGGGAAAAGGATAAAGGATAAAGGTATAGGGTGTAAGGTGTAAGGTAAAAGGAAAAAGGCTAAAGGTCGAAAAGAAAGTTATTCGTTATCGGTTAACAGTTATTAGATTGGAAGGAATTCTTTCTTTCTAATCTTTACTGATTGGAAATTGCAATCTGAAATCGCAATCAAATTCAAATAACGAATAACTAATAACAAATAACACTGATCCCTTTTGCTGACGTTTTGAATCATTAAAAAGACAGGATACCCTAATTTTAGGCATTTTAGGCAATTTAGACACTCTTGTCCGCCGTTAGTCTGGCGGATTAGGCATTTATTCTAGTGGAAACGCTTGACTTCAAGGAAATAAAACGGTTGTTGAATGTCTGCTATCAATGCGGGACCTGTGTATCTTCTTGTGCTGCAGGGCTGGTCAATCCGCAGAAGAATATTCGTAAGCTAGTTCAAGCCTTGATCCGCATCGCGGATGAATCCGAGCTCGGGGATATTGATCTTCTGTGGCTCTGTACGACCTGCTACCAATGTGAAGACCGCTGTCCGGAGGGGGTTCCCCTGACCTCTTTGCTGATACAGCTTAAAAATATGGCGGCGCGCCGGGGTTCGGTCCCGGCCTCTGTGCAGAAGGAAATTGAAACCCTTGCCGTCCATAGTTATACCTATCCGCCGGTAAAAAGCATTGCCTCCCGCCGGAAGCGATTGGGCCTTCCGGATCTGCCGTGCCCGGAAGAAGGGGAGATGAAGATGCTTATAGACCTGGCTAGGGAGAGGTTTAAGTAATTGCTAAACAAGTTGCATCAGAAGGATTTTATAGACAACAAAATTTCAAATCTCAAACACCAAATTACAAACAAATCTCAAATTTCAATTTTCAATGACCAAAACATTCGTCGAAATGGGAGAAGAGATTTTGGGCGACCTGACTGAAAACGGACACGAGAACAGCTTACGCTTTGCTTTTTTTGTCGGGTGTACCGTGGCCTACAAACTGCCGCACATCGAAGCGGCGACGCGTTATGTCATGAAGGCGCTGGATGTTTGTGCGGTAGACCTTCCGTTTTCCTGCTGCCCGGATCCGAACGGTGTCCATTCCTTCAGTGCTGATATGTGGTATACGCTGGCAGCTCGGAACCTGGCCCTGGCTGACGCCCAGGGCCTCGATATGGTTACTTTGTGCAACGGGTGCTATGCGACCCTGAAACACTGCCGGGAACGGTTAACGGGTGATTCCCAGCTGCGAAAGCGCATCAACGACAGGTTGGGATCCGTCGGCCACAAATTTACAGGGGAGGGCAGGGTGCATCATTTTTACCAGGCTCTCTACGAGCAGGTTGGATATGACCGGCTGCGGCAGCTTGTGGTCACGCCATTGTCTGATTTGAATATCGCGGTTCACTACGGGTGCCATAGCCTGCGACCGAAACTGATGAACCCTCCCGAAAACGCGGAAAATCCGCAATGGCTGTGGCAATTCGTGGATCAGGTGCTGGGGGCCGACCCGGTCCACTACCTTGACGAAACCCAGTGTTGCGGCGCCGGACTGCGGGAGATGGACCAGGATACCTCTTTGGCCCTGACCCGACGAAAGGTTCAACAAGCGAAGGAGATGGGCGCCAATGCGATTCTGGTGCCCTGTCCCAGCTGTTATTTGCAGTTTGACGCCGGGCAGCGACTGTTAAAGCGCTCGAAAAATAAAGAATTCAATGGTATCCCCGTTTACTATCAGACCGAACTTCTCGCCCTCGCCATGGGTGCCGAGCCGGAATCCATCGGACTTCAATATCATCTGATTGACCCCGATTACGAATTGCTTCAGAGCAAAAAGGCCAATCCCGCAGTTATTGCGCCAAATTGATAATCAAGTTCCCGTTGCCAAATCCGGACTACTAACACAAGCTTAAGTCATTAGACATGGATTCACCGCCCGCTTCAGGCTTCGCTCTTCGAGCTACGACCCGACACGTCGCTCGAGGCACAGAGCTTACAGAGAGATTCTGGTTTTGAATTTCTGCTGACCAGTCGTCGCTAAAGCTATGCCACGGCAAGGACGCAAGAAAGTAAAAACCAGCCTGCCGGGCAGATGTCTGAATTACTCTGGCCGCGTTAGTAATGCGACGCGGCGCCGGCTATTTTGCCGTCAACAGGGCGGTGCGGCTGAGGCGAATGGCGGGTGCCTCGCAACAGTTTAGTCCGCTGGATCGAGCGATTTCGACTGTTTTTTCAATTTCGGCAGCAGAAACGTGCATTCTGGGTTCTGCAATCAATATTTTCCCATCATCCAGCAGCCTTGTTTTCAACTGGTCAAAAAATCTCTGTTTGTCAGGCACTTCATGGACCATCCAAAAAGCCAGGATGAAATCAGCACTTTTCTCGATACCTAAATCATCTGCCCGGCAAAGATGTGCGACGATCCTGTCTGCAACACCGGCCCGTGCGGCGCGTTTGAGCATGACATCCAGCATTTTTTGCTGCATGTCGATAGCGATTACTTTTCCGGTTCTGCCCACCAATCCGGCCATCCCGATCGAGAAATGGCCCATGCCGCAACCCACATCCATCACCGTCATACCGTCGCCAACATAACGGCCTAGGACTTTGGGTACCGGATGCACCCATTTGCGGATAGGATTGTCAAAGGTATAGGCTTTCCACCAGGTGCAAACGCCATGATTGCAAGTGGAACCGAGTGTTTGATTTGTCATGGATCATCACCTCCTGTTTTTCCGCGTCAGATCAATAGCTGTAACTCTTTAATGCGCATCGATAGTATGGATCATAACATTTGATACTATAGAATGCTTTTCTGTATTGTAAATAACTGAAACAAATTGTTTTATGATCGACAAACTGCAATAATGCATTCCTGCAAGAGTTTGTCGGTCGAGAGTATTATTCCGGCGGCATTAAAGGCATTGCAATACGGTGGGCATTGCTGCTCCATTGTGTATTTATTGTACAATAAAGAGGGGCAACCGCAAAATTCGCGGTTACCCCTCTTCAAATACTTAAGACTGCTCTTTAAATACGGCTATTTTTTTTCTTTCTCTTTCTTTTTTTGTCGTCATCGTCGTCGTCATCGTCGTCATCATCATCGTCGTCGTCATCATCGTCATCTCCTCCAATATCATCGTCTTCTACAATGATGACGTAACCATAAAAGTCGATGTCATTGTTGTTGCCTTTACAGTCTTCGAGACCAAAAACGGTAATGACGTCACCTTCCCTCAACTTGTCAAATGACACTGGCTTGCCGTCTTTAATAATTGTGGCAAATGCCTGCACCTGGATGACCTCGCCGCTTTTCAAGGTGATCCTTTCGAGCTTTTCGTCCAAACCGTTTTTCTTTATCCTGCCGCCGGTCATTTCCTGCTTGACCTCGACGAGATCGGCGGTCGGATCATCTTCGCTCTCATCCAACTCAATGCGGGCTTTGCGCGGATTGCAATTTACCAGCTCTGCCAACAGGTCTTTTCTGATGTGGCCGTCGCCTTCCAATTTGGTCTTGGCATCGTAAGGCAGGAAGATAGTCACGCTGTCGGTCCTGTTGGCCGGTTTAAACTCCAGTTCATAACCGCTGCCGGTATCCTCCATCGCTTCGATAACACCCACATTCGACGGTTCTTCAAGGAAAAGGGCGGCCGCGATCAGTTTTCCTTCCGAGAGTTTTCCAATGGCGCGAACACCGACTCCCTGCTTTATGGCGCTCTGATCAACTTCCGTTTTGCAATCCGTGAGAATCAGGGTTTGGTTGTCAACTTCAACGAAGATGGTTTCATCGGCCACTACCTGGCCCGGCTTCAACTCCATTTCAAATTCACTATTTACAACTTCGCTTAGCGCCACACCATGCAAGTTAATCAAATCTCCAATCGCCACCACGGAAGACAAAATGGTGAGATCTTTGAGCAATTCACCCCTCACCTTGACCCGTTGGCCGACCTCCAGCGAATTGGGATCGGTAAAGCTCCCATCTTCATCAAACACAACCGTCTCGTCATTGACCCTGACTTTCACTTCATCATATTTGCTGTGGCTGAGCTTGAGTTTGAATCCGGTGACATTATCATTACCGTCCACTCTCAGGGCGGTAATGATCCCTTTGAAGATGCGCGGGCACTTCCTTTGCGGCAACATGTCATCAATGGTTTTGATCTCGGCTAAAATCACCGGACGGAATAAACATTTGCCTGATTTGCCGGCAGTATGAATGTTGACGGACTGTTTGGCCTTCACATCGATGTCGATGACGATCTTGTCACCCGAATTGACGGTGAAAGGGTCCCGGGGAATGATTTTGATCACGTTACTGGGTAACTTTATGTCCAGTCGGTCACAAGCTCCGCCTTCTGTTCTGGTATAATCGACGGTCACCCGAATTTGATTGTAGGTCCCTGGTGAGACATCTTTGACATTCAGCAGAAATGGTTTTTCCTGATGATCCAGCAGATCGACCTCGACGCACCTGTCATCGTCTGCTTCGAAAACGACCTCCGAACCGGGTTCCAAAGTGACCTGGTTTATGCACAGAATAATTTTGTCGTATTCATCCGTCGGGGCGTCCCGCAGAAGCACTGCCGCCGTTCCCGTTTGCGACGCCGAGCCATCTCCGGAATCGAAACTGTCTCCTCCACCACCGCCTCCGCCGCAGCTGCCCAAAGCCAAGGCAACCGCAATCAGTGTCATCAAGACCATCGGTCCCATAAATTTGTTGAATTTTTTCATTTTGGTCTCCTCCTTAGTTTTAAATCTGCAGTAGTAATTGTTGACAGCCTTCGGAGTAAACCCGATGGTATCAAAGCGAGTTTTCAAACGAGGTGAAAACTCTTGCCCAATAATGACCCTTCATCGAAAATCGGTTTTTCCGTTAAATCTCCTTTCTCTAGTTTTTGTTGGGGTTATGTTACGCCTTTCCGAGCGTTCCTGTATTCGACAGTTTAATCGTCGTAGTCGGCCTCGATGGTCTGCCAAACCACCCGGTCGTCGATCAGGGTGCCCCTGGCATTAACCACCTGGCCTACTGCAATATTTTCGAAAAAATCCTGAATCTGATCATCATCGTCGTCATCATCGTCTTCTTCGAACTCGACATCGTCAATTTGGCTCGTATCCACCGCAACGCCAAGAATATAGATCGTCGGCTCATTTATCGCAGTGATCGGGCCCTGCAGTTTCACTTTATCGCTTTCTTTATTTTCGACCTTCATCTGGCTGGCCCAAACTTGATCTTCCGCGACGACATAGCCGATTACCTTAACTTTTTGCCCGTTTTGGATTTCGTCCAATTGATCTGCATCGCCGAATATTTTGGTCAGGTTTGAAACGCTGATGATAAGATTGTCGAGCCCTTTAAGCCGGATTTCAGTTCCGTTTACATCTGCAACTTGCCCCTGGATATTGACCTTGTCTTTTGCCACTACCTCATCAGCCAGGAGACGGCCTTTGAAAAGGGCGCCTTTAATGAAGAGCCGGGCGCCGATGAAGATCTCGTCCGCCTCGATTCCCTGAAAAGTGGTTTCTCCGTCGGTTTGAACGGGTGTCGTTCCCAGGATAAATTCTTGCGGTGATGAAAATTGGGTGACATTTCCTTCGATTTCGACGACGTCGGCATCATCCAGGCCCAGATCATCTACAAGCCTGAGTAGGGTGGCAACCAGAACATCGTTGGCGTCCAAAAACCCTCTTGCGAAAATCACTTGACCAACCGTCGGCTGGTCATCAGGAAACCCCTCCAGATCCGCTTCTGAATAGTCAACGGTCAGCTGATTGATTTGTAAAATCTTTTGCCGGACGTCCACTTCCGTAACCATACCCTTGACGGCCGCCTCGCCGTCAGCTGGTATAGTTTTGGCTACGTAGGTCGCCTGGATAATACCGGTTTCGTCCGGCCAACCGCTAATCCGAAGAACATCCCCGACCGATAGGCTGTCAAAATCGGTATCTTTAAACTGCGTGCGGTCATCGACAATGACGTTCTGACCCAGTATGACGATCTTTTTAACCACTGAATCCAATAATTCGATCATTGTGACGGGCCCATTCAGATTTTCGGTAAACACGATTCGATCGGCTTTGCCGGTATCATTCCCCGAAAATCGGCCCTCCACCCGCACGACCATTCCCAGCGCCAGCTCCTTTCGAACGGCTTCATTCCCCGCGCCGGCCGCTTGGCCGTTGACGACCACCTGCGTCTTTTGGGTATCAAAGTCGACATCATTGACGATAACACTGCCGAATCCGCTGATTTCACCGATACTGATGCCCGTGCCGCCGATGCCGCCGCCGGCCAGCAGATCACTGCCGCCGCCGCCGCTGCCGCTGCAAGCCAACAGCATCATCAGACCCAGCAAAAAATATACGGTCGGCGCGGCGCGTGGTACAACCGCAAGGGGGGGCATTCTCCGCTTAGTCGTTTTCATCATAGGGTTCCTCGAAGTAGTAAATGCCGAGTCCTGCAATATTGCGGCCTTCGCCTTGAACCTCTTTTTGGCCGTCACGATCGTGATCGGAAAGCCATTGGTCCAGCTTCTCCAACAGTGATTGAGCGGATTCAGCCGACAGTCTGCGAAAAACGGGCAAAACGGCATCCGGCAGATTGTCGTACATCACCTTGCGCTGATATAAGGGTCCCCGTTCATCCGGATTCAAATTGTGTTGAATGGTCGCGATCAAGTGGGCAACGTCGGTGCCGAGGATATAAAGCTTCATGGTCTCATCACCGGCCGGCAGATAAGCGCGGGCCAGCAAATGCACTCGATCGTCAGAGCGGACGACAGCGCCCACCCGGATCAATTCATCCAAAACCGCCCGAAAGGGCATATCGCCGCTGTAATCCTTCACCAGCGTTTGAAACGTCGACCCGGCGCCGCTGATCTGCAGGTCGGCCGGCGCATCCTTCCCGGGGACGCGGAACCGCCTGTCCCGGCGCCAACCCGCAATGACGCGTGCTGCCCGGTTGTAGCGTTCACTGCTGGTCTGATCGTCGGGAACCGGCAGCTCGGAAACGCGTTTGACTTCTTTGCGGTTTAAGCCGGTGATGACGGAAACGCGGGAGATGGTTTGCTTGCGTCCCTCGATGGAAAATTCACGGGTGGCAACGTCCACAAACAGCCACTTGGCCAGGTCTGCGAAAGTCCCGTAGGATATGCCGTTGCGCAGCAAGATATGAATCAGCGGGCGCAGAATACGGGAAATCGCCGCATACAGCACCCGGCTCTTGGTTTCCGCCATGAGACCTGCGACCTCATATGATGGTAAGATAAATGGTTAATGGATAGAACGGCGTTGTGCTTGTCGCAATATTTCCGCTTTTGTTTATTTGCCCAACTTAGTATATACTTGTCCGAATTGGCAGTTGAGCACTAAGAAAATACTCAACCCATTTTTGGGAAATATTTCCCAAAAAAAAATTTGGATGTCAAGCTAAATTAAAATTTTCTGGAAAATAATCGAACATTGATTGATTGCCTTCTGTTGATATAGAATCACTCGGCGGATCTTTCGATTAAGTTGACAAACAGAAATACAGTGAGTAACAGATTATCGTCTCAAATTGAGGCTCCTAACACCCGATTTACAGCAAACTTATTGTGATATGAACGGGAAAAAATCGGCAAATTCGACAAATATCCTGATACTGGGATTGGGCGGGGTCGGCTATTACCTGGCCAAGCGCCTGGAGCACGAGGGCTATGCCATCACCGCCATAGAATCCGACAACGGCTTGATTCGGCATGCGGACGGCACCATCGATGCCCGGCTGATCAAGGGCAATGCCATGAGCATCGAATGCTGGCGGGAAATCGGCGCCGGCAAGATGGATTATCTGATTGCCGTAACCGACAACGATGCGGTAAATATGATGGCCTGCCTGATAGCGGACCGCTTCGGCATTCCCCGCAAGATCGCCCGGGTGCGATCCCTGGAATTCGGCGGGGCGGACTCGTTCCTCAACGCCGATGATCTCAAAATTGATTTGATCATTCACCCCGAAGAACTGGCGGCCCAGGAGATCTTCAGGCTGATCAAGCTCAGAGCCGGCAACGAGATTATCGACGTCGCCGACGGACAGATTCAGGTTATGGCGACCCGTATCCATGATAATTCGCCGCTGGCTTACCGCAAACTCAAGGATCTGTCCAAAGAGTACCGCGACTTCCCATTCCGGGTGGTCGCCATCGCCCGCGGCATTACCACCCTTATTCCCGGCGGGGAGCAAGAGTTATTGCCCCAGGATCAAGCTTTTTTCATGGTTCGCAGCGAGAATTTACCGAGCCTGATGGGCATCACGGGCGTCGAACAGGAACAGCGCCACCGGGTCATGATTTTGGGCGGCGGATTGGTGGGCCGACGACTGGCGGAATTGCTGGGCAAATCAGTGGAGGTCAAATTGATCGAAAAAGACGAAGGCTATGCCCAGGAGCTTTCCTGGGATTTGTCGAACACGGAAGTCCTGATCGGCGATGGCTCGGATTCAAACACACTGGTTTCGGCCGGATTGCTGGAAATGGATACCTTCATTACCGCCACCGGCGAAAATGAAACCAACATTATGAGCTGTGTGCTGGCCAAACACCTGATGAATACGCACAACGGTCACTCGCCGAACAAGCAGCGCAAATGCATTGCCCTGGTCAACAAGGAAGACTATCTCGTGCTGGCCGCCACCATGGGATCCGATATCGCCATGGACAAAAAAATTCTGGCCGGCAATCAGATCCTGAAATTTATTCGCCGGGGCGAGCTGCTGTCCGTGGCTCATCTTCACGGTTTTGATGCGGAAGCGGTGGAAATTGTGGCAGCCACCAACTCGCCGATCACCCGCAAACCGCTTTCAAAACTGGATCCACAATACTACGGTAAAATTATGATCGGCGGCATCCACCGCGACGGCACCTGGCAGGTTGCGGTCGGCGACACCCACATTCAAAGCGATGAACGCGTGATCGTGGTCTGCATTTCACCCCACCTCAAAGATGTCCAAAAGCTGTTCCTGGCATAATTTCTCCGCCTCATTATTCGATTGGTATAGCGAGTCTCCGTCGTTCTTGCAATAGCTCCCGAATGGCAGTGCAACCATATCATTGAGGCGGAGAAATTATATATTTTTATTTTGGTTTTGAATCCTAGCTGGAGCGACATTCCATCGTGGAACTGATTTTGGGGGAGCAAGGGGAACAAAAAGAAATATGCGGAGCATAAAATAATTTTGCCGCCGCCATCTCCAAGTCGTCATTTTATTAGAATTGCCAAATATATTGCGTAGATCCCGGACATCCCTTTAACGGGCGGCAAAATTAGCGCTTCCAGAAGGAGGGGTAGAAGATGACCAGGGCTGAAAACATTTCCAGCCGGCCCACCAGCATATTCCAGGATAAGAACCATTTTCCAATATCGGATATGTGGGCATAATTCTCCGATGGCCCCACATCGCCGAAACCCGGGCCGATGTTCATCAGGGTTGCAATGACCGAGCTTATGGCGGTTACAAAATCCATCTGATCTACCAGCGTCATAAAACAAGCGCCGCCCAGAACCAGGAAAATGTTGACGATAAAATAGCAAACGGCCAGGTCGATAATCTGGGAATCCACCGGCCGCTGGTTCAAGCGAACCGACACCACGGCCATGGGTTGAATAAAGATGCGCTTGATGGCTGCGACGCCGAATTTCCAGATCAGGATATAGTGGACGATCTTGATGCCGCTGGTGGTGGATCCGGCGCAGGCCCCGATAAAGCATACGGCATATAGAAACATCTGGGCGGCCTGGGGCCATTTTTCGTAATCGGCCGTGGTAAACCCGGTGGTTGTCAGAATGGAGGTCACCTGGAAAGTTGCGTAGCGGATGGCGTCGATCAAAGATCCGTAGGTATTGTGCTGCCACAAGATCCAGGACACGATGCCGCAGAAAAAGAGCATGAGCCCGATATAATAGCGGAATTCCGTGTTGACTCGGACGATGCGCCAGTTGCCCTGCAGCATGTGATAAAAAAGCATAAACGTCATGCCGCCCAGAAACATGAAGATGATGATAATCCAGTCAAAGTAAGCATTGTTGTAATGGCCGATACTGGCATTGTAGGGCGAATAGCCGGAAGTCGAAACCGTTCCAAACGAGTGGCACAGGGAGTCGAAAATCGACATCCCGCCCAGGCACAGTAAAACGGTCTCTGCCAGGTTCAGCACCATGTAAATGCCCCAGAGCCAGACCATGGTATCCCGGTTGCGGGGCATGAATTTTTCTTTGGTGATTACCTGGCCGGGACTCGATTCAGCCCTGAAGATACGCAATCCGCCCATTCCGTGGGGCAGAAATATGACGGTCAGGGTCAGAAATCCCATGCCGCCTAAAAGATGGGTCTGACTGCGCCAGAACAGCAAACCATGCGGAACCACTTCGATATCCGTCAGGATGGTGGCACCGCTGGTGGTGTAGCCGGACATCATTTCGAAAAAGGCATCGGTAAAGGAGGGAATCGAGCCGTGGAACATGAAGGGCAGGGCGGAAATCGCCGAAATCAACACCCAGCCGAACACGGCAATGAAGAAGCCGTCTTTGATGTTGAGGTCGTAAAACCGGCGAAAAAACCACCACACCGGAAGCCCGAGACCAATCGCAATACATCCGGTAACGGCAATCGCATACAGGTCATCCTCACCATAGTATAGAGAGCAAATTAACGGGAAAACCAATGAGCCACCGGTGACGATCAACAATTTTCCCAGCACATTCGTGATAGCCGGATAATTCATAATAATTCAGGGATTTTCAGATAAGCGGCGCCTCTGGCCAAAAAAACGGCCAGTCTGATCGGAAAAGAAACTCTATATTTTGAAAGAAAAAGAGGAATGGATTCATATCTTAAAGAAAATAACAGGACAGGACCCGCCAGCCATGCGAGAGCAATCTGCCTACCAAACGAATAGACATATATGGCTACGCCTCGTAAAAATTAGTTTATGCGTAAAGGCACGAGCGGGCAGGTCAACAGGATTGTTAGGATAATGCGGCCTTCGGCCGAAAGGCCCCTCGCCGGAGGCGAAAAAATTCCTGATAATCCTGATAATCCTGTCTAAATAAAAATAATAAAATCGAATCCATTCCTCATATCTTCATCTATTCGAAGTTTCACACGATTCGCGCGGTGCCTTAGATCGCCAGGTTAAGGATACATGAGAGGCTTGAATAACGCACTATACGTTCGAGAGCAAGCAAAAAGGATTGACGTCGATCGGCGATTGTTTTAACGAATGTGTCTGTAATCGCATCCTAAACCGGCCTCGCACAGCGCCGAAGCTTCAGCGTAGATTGAGCGATGAATTCTCCCTCAACTGATTTTGATAAATTCTTCAATCCAACCCGGATTGCCATCGTCGGGGTTTCGACGGGGGATTACAAATTTGGCGGCTCAAGCTTTTTGCACAAACTTCTGGACTGCGGTTATCCCGGAAAAATCTATCCGGTCAATCCCCGGTCCGGAGAGATCAAAGGATTGAAGATATATCCGGATTTGATCTCACTGCCGGAAGTACCGGATCTTGCCATCGTCTGCGTTGCAGCCGGATTGGTGCCGGCAATTCTGGAAGCATGTGCCCGCATCGGTTTGCGGCACATCCACATCATGACTTCCGGCTTTAAAGAAACCGACGAAAGCGAAGGCCGACTTTTGGAAGACCGTATCACCGCCCTGGCAGCGGCGCATGATTTGCGAATTATCGGACCCAATTGTATGGGGCCCTACTGCCCGTCATCAAAACTAACCGCCTGGGGAGCAATTCCCGGCCTGACCGGCTCCGTCGGAATCATCTCCCAGAGCGGCGGTCTGACCCAGCGTCTGACAGAGTACCTGGCATCGCTTGGTATTGGCGTTAATAAGGCTGTGAGTTTCGGGAACGCCGCGGTTCTCGACAGCACGGATTTTCTGGAATACATGGCTGCGGACGATGGCATTCAGGTGATTGTCATGTATCTCGAGAGCGTCAAGGATGCCCGCAAATTATTGCGGATGGCGCAGTCCATTAGTCGAAGCAAACCCATTATTCTGTGGAAGGGGGGCGATAGTCGGGCCGGAGCAGCGACCGCCGTGTCTCATACCGGAGCCCTGGCAGGGTCTCAGGAAATATGGACGGCGTTCTACCGCCAGACCGGTGTAATCCGTGTGCAATCGTTAAACGAATGGGCGGACACCATCATGGCTTTCAGTTTATTGCCCGCACCCAGGGGGAACGGCGTATTTATAATAGGCGGCGGCGGGGGAAACAGTGTAACGATCAGCGATGCTTTCAGCCGGCAAGGATTCGAGGTGCCGCCATTGTCCGAGGACACCATGAATTTTTTGCGGCGCAGCGTGCCGACGGCGGGCTCTATTGCCGGTAATCCGCTTGATATGTGGCGCACATTTACCGACTCGGTTTATCTGGCTGAGATTTTGGAATTGGGCTATCAGGACCCGGCCATTTCGAATATTGTCATTGATCACCTTATTGCCAGGAAAGCGTTTCATTTTGCAAACGCGCTGGATCCAACTCCACAAGTCATTGATTATTTAACGCGTCGACAGCCTGCCAAACCGACGGTTCTGACCATCGACACGGACGGCGGAGATTCCGAATTAGCAGTTGCCGGAGTCCGGCTCAGGACTCGGTTCTGCAGGGCCGGTTTCCCAGCCTACCCATCGGCCGATCGTGCCGCCAGAGCGCTCGGCCACCTGTATCGATACCACGCAAAAATACCCTAGAAACGGCCATTTTGGCTGTGGGAGCGGTTTGTAACCGCGATGGACTTGGTATGAACGTAATTTCTCACCCGAGCGGCGCCTCTGGCCTGAAAAAACGGCCAGTCTGATCAAATAAGAAACCATAGATTCTTTAAGAAAAAGAGGAATGGATTACTATCTAATAGAAAGTAATTGGACAGGATCAACAGGATTATTTGGATAATACGGCCTTCGGCCGAAAGGCCCCTCGCCGCAGGCGAAAAAATTCCTGATAATCCTGTTGATCCTGTCTAAATAAAAATAATAAAATCGAATCCATTCCATATCTTTTCATTGCATTTGAAGTTTAACACGATCACCGTCTTGTATGGCCAAAAAACGGCCCGTCTGATCGGAAAAGAAACTGATGAACGTCCAACATCGAACGTCCAACGTCCAACGTCGAATAGATGAATTCTGTCTTTTTAAAAAGATTGAGCGAAGCGACTTCCACCATTCGTCATTCTTCAATCGTCATTCGCCATTCCAGGTAGTTTCATACAAGACTAGTTGATGCGCCGTAACACCTGGCCCGAGCGGGAGGGGAGATAGAGGCTGAGAAGGTCGACTTTCCGATTGTTGCGGCGATCGGGCATCGTAAAATGCTCCTGATCTTTCA
>JASJCE010000437.1 GCA_030066155.1 Desulfobacterales bacterium
ACCAGGCCAAGGGCATCATCGCCCAGCTCAAAACCGACGGTAAGGTCACCCGTGGATGGCTTGGCGTTACCATTCAGGATTTGAGGGAAGATCTGGCTGAGTATTACGGTGTCGCAGGCAAAAACGGTGTCCTGGTGGCCGACGTTGTTCCCGGGGATCCGGCAGATAAGGCCGGCATCAAGCCCAAGGACATTATTACGGCCGTCAACGGCCAGAGGATTTCAAGCAGTCGTGAACTGACGAATCTTGCGGCCAAACTGGGTGTTGGCGACACCGCTGATGTGACGGTTCTGCGGGACGGCAAGCAAAAAGTACTGAAGGTCAAGATTGGAAAACGACCCCTGACTGTCGCATCTGCCAGGCCCGAGCAGCGCCACCAGAAAAAAGGCGAATTTGGTTTCGAGGTCACGGAACTGACTCCTGAAATTGCCCAGAGATACAATATCGAGGAAAATTCGGGTGTTATTGTGGTGGGCGTTACACCGAACAGCAAAGCCGACGCGGCCGGAATCCAAAAAGGAGACCTGATCATCGAAATTAATCGAGCCAGCGTTGAAACCATGGCAGATTTCACAAACCTCATTAATCGGCACAAAAATGGCGACGGCATCAGCCTGTTGATCAAGCGGATGAATGCGGGCCTTCTGGTTGTCAGATTGGCATAGTATTGGCACAGATGTCAGCTATTCTAAAGGGTTCAAGACTCTGGCAATGGTTCGGAGATGATCTGCTCGGACTATTTCGAGAGATGCGCTGGAGCTACCTGCCACCGTTGATGGTCTATTTCGCCGCAGGGGTATCGGCATTTACCGGAATTGTTGAATCTTTCTTCGTAAAGGAGCATCTGGGGTTAAGCGCTGCCTTTTTGGCAAGCCTTGGCTTCTGGGCCGGACTGCCCTGGGCGCTGAAGATGCCGCTGGGTCATCTGGTGGATCTGTTCTGGCGCCAGAAGTCCTTTTCTGTATATATGGGTGCGGTATTGATGGCTACCAGCCTGCTGATCATGGTTGGACTGACCGGATATGCTGATCGAATGACGGACTTCTTGACAGCCGAAACATGGTATGTCCTTGCCGTGATGCTCTCCCCAATTGGATTTGTGCTGCAGGATGTTGTCGCGGACGCGATGACCGTCGAAGCGGTTCCTACACTCACGTTGGACGGCAGGCCAATTGCAGATGGGGATTTAAAGCGCATGCACGTCACTATGCAGACCCTTGGCCGCATCGCGATTGTCGGTGGTGGCGCCCTGGTGGCCGGGGTTGGCGGATGGCTTGCGACGGTGCTTTCTTACTCGGCCATGTATACGATATCCCTTATGATTCCACTGATATCGATAACCGGAGTATTGCTGGGCGCTTGGTACAACCGCCATCGACACCAATTGCTCGACGGAAAGATTCGTTCGGAGGGAAGTCCGCTCGCAGTAAACCGCTTGAGCGAAACCAAACCTAAAGTAAACTGGTACATCCTGGGCGGCAGCGCGGTATTCGTCATCTTTAGCCTTATGTTTGGCATATCCCGCACACCGGCCAAAGCGGAGATCATATTTATTGGATCGCTGGCGATTATCGTGTTTTTGATGGGGCGAATTCTGCGGGATTTAAGCCCGAAGAAACGACGCGAGATCGTGTCCATGGCGTTGATTATTTTTATATTTCGGGCGGTGCCGACAACCGGCGCTGGGGCCAGCTGGTGGCAAATTGATGTGCTGGGTTTCGATGAGGCCTTTTTCGGCACCCTGCGCCAGATATCCGCGATCCTGACGATCGCCGGCATGATCGCCCTGCGAAGCTGGATGGCCCGGCGTCCGATTCCGTACCTGGTCGTATTTCTCTCAGTTTACAGCGCGCTGATGATGACGCCATTCATCAGCATGTTCTACGGCCTGCATGAATGGACGGAAAAAACACTGGGCTTTGGCGCACGTACCATCGCAATTGTCGACACCCTGGCAGATTCTCCATTGGGACAGGTGGCCATGATTCCCATGTTGGCATGGATCGCCGGAGAAGCGCCGCAAAACCAGAAGGCAACCTATTTTGCCGTCATGGCCGCTTTTACCAACCTCGCGCTGTCTGCCAGTCATCTGGGTACCCGGTATCTAAACAAGGTTTTTTTAATCGAACGTGGCCAATATCAGGAACTGGGGCTTCTGATGTTGACGGTCGCCATGATTACGTTTTTGCTGCCGATTGTCGCCGTTATTTTGCTGAATCCGGCAAGGACCGGTAATCGCAACCCGTACTGAAAATGCGGGTTGCAAACAGCACTTTACATTGGTACAGAAAGGGTTATAATAAAGCATTGCTACCGGAAGGGTAATTGGATAAAGGAGTTGGGATTGACCACGGATAACATTCTGAACTTACGTTGTGATCGATGCCATTTACCGAAGATTAGATCTTATTCAACCATACTCGATACTCCACCATTCCATTATTCCATGATTCCACAGCATTGATTCACGACACATCATGGTGTTTACCGACCTGCTCGATAGAACAACGTTGGTGACATTCATTCAAAATATGCGCTTTCTTCTGTACAACATACGCTACGCAGCCGGAATCGGTAAGCAATTCCACCTTCCGGTCCCTTACAGCGGGTATTTCAAGCGTACCAATGGAAATCTTAAGAACATCGTTGATTTTATCAAGTCGGTCAAACCGGATATTATCGGATTGATTGAAGTGGACAGCGGGTCATTTCGTTCCCAGAAAAATAATCAGGCAGAGGGAATTGCCTGGGAATTGCAGCTCGACCATATCTATAAGTCCAAGTATCCCGCCAAATCCGTCGCCCAAAAGCTGCCCCTGCTCAGTAAACAGGGCAATGCCATTTTGACCAACCAGGAAATCATAGACCAGCACTTTCATTACTTCCGACACGGTGTCAAACGCCTCGTCATCGAGCTTGAGCTGACAGATTTATCCATCTTCCTGGTGCACTTGTCGATCAAGTTCCGCCATCGGCATTACCAGCTGCGTGATCTGTACAATATGGTCAAGGACGTCAGAAAACCCTTCATCCTGGCTGGTGATTTCAATGTCCTCTGGGGGAACCGAGAGCTGCAGCTGTTCCTGGCTGCCACCGGCTTGAAAAATGCGAATAGCCAGGGCAAACCTTCTCATCCAAGCCGTGCACCGCGACGGCAGCTTGACTACATTTTCCATAGCCCGGGAATCCACATCACGGGTTTCGAAATTCCCAAGGTCAAGTTTTCAGATCACACGCCACTGGTTTGCGAATTCGATATCGCCGCGTAATTTATCCGCGTAATTTATCCGCCCCTGATACAAAATATCTGAATGCTTGAAATGTGTTAGCATAATAGAATTAACCCGGCAGATCCGATGGTCGGCGGATTAATTACATATTGCTACGCAAAATTTATTTGACTTTAGACAAAGCGAAGCCTCCGGCTCGTAGGGGATGTAGCGCCTACGCCTCGGAGAGCGACTTCCACCATTCGTCAATCGACATTCGTCATTCGTCATTCCACTAACCATCACCCCTCATACAACACCGCCAGTATGGTGGCCTTGTCCGCTTTGGCGGCGATGTGATGGGGAGTGGTGGATAAGTAGTAAACACTGTCCCCGGGCTCCAGTTCGTGACGATCGTCGCCGATTTCCAGCAGAACCGTTCCGTTCAGAACGAAAATAAACTCCTCTCCCTCATGTATCGAAAACTCTTTATCTGGATCCACTTCTAACTGGACAATCAAGGCCTCCATGTGGCGGCCCTGAACATCGGGGGCCAGGCTTTTGTACTGATAAACCTGTTTTTGGCCGGATTTGGACGTCGAACGGGAAACAGTGCGGCGCTCGTTCTTTCTGGTAATCGAATACAGCTTGTCGCCGACACCCGACACCAACCTTCCAAACGCACTATCCAAGGCTTTGGATAGTTTGATCACGGTGCCGAGTTGCGGCTGGGCTTCATTTTTTTCGATGCTGGATAAAAACTGAACGTCAAAACCGGTTAGCCTCGATAACTCCTGCAGATCCAGCCCTTTTTCTTCTCTAATTTTCCGAATGCGTTGACCGACGTCTTCTACGCCTCTTGGGGCTTCCTCCGGAATTTCACCGGTTAGATCCTCGAAAAAATCAATGTCCAAAAGAGGCTTGCGATTTTTCTCTTCCATTTTATCTCCCCTGATTATCTTTTCTATTATGTCCTCAAATTCTGAAGTTTCAATGCTTGTGAACGTTGAATGAAAACAGATTCTTCTCTTTCAATTCAGAGCTCGTTGAACAGTCAAATGGTTAACTGCCAAGTGTTTAGAGGCACTTGGCGCCGATGTGCCTGGCTATTACAATGCGCTGTACTTCGGAGGTTCCTTCGCCGATGTCCAGCAGTTTCTGGTCCCGGTAAAATCGTTCGACATTATATTCTTTCATCAAGCCATATCCGCCGTGCAGTTGGACGGCATGATTGGCGCAGCGATACATGAGCTCCGAGCAATACAGTTTGCCCATGGCGGCTTCTTTGGAAAAGGGCAGGTTGTTGTCCCTGAGCCAGCAGGCCTTGTACAGCAGCAGTCGGCCGCACTCAATTTCCATCGCCATATCGGCCATTTTAAATGCATTGGCCTGAAAAGTGGCGATCGGTCTACCAAACTGCTCGCGTTCGTTTGTGTATTTTACGGCCATATCAAAGCAACCCTGGGCACCACCCAGCCCCATGGCACCAATCGAAAGGCGACCCCCGTCCAGTGTCTGCATCATTTGATGGAATCCATTGCCTCTGGGCCCCAGGAGATTATCTTTGGGAACCCGACAGTCTTCAAAATAGAGCTCAGCGGTGTTGGATGAGCGCCACATCATCTTGTCATGCATCGCCCTGGCGGTGAAACCCGGAGTTCCGGCTTCCACGATGATGCAGGACAGCTCAGGCCGGCCGTCTTCCCGGGTCCCGGTTTTTGCCAGAACCGTCACACCGCTGGTAATGTCAGTGGCCGCATTGGTAATAAATATCTTGCTGCCGTTAATGACCCACTCATCACCGTCCAAAATGGCGGTGGTTGCGCTGTTGGCAGCATCGGATCCGGCATTTGGCTCCGTCAGCCCGAAACCCCACAGTGCCTCGCCGCTGCAGAGTTTGGGTAGGTACTTTTGTTTTTGCTCTTCATTGCCAAAGTAATAAAGCGGGCCGATCCCCAGCGAATTCTCAGCCGCTACCGTAGCGGCATGGGAGCCGTCGACTCTGGCGATTTCCTCGACGGCAATAATATAGGACAGATAATCCATTTCCTGCCCGCCGTATTTGTCTGAGACGAATACGCCAAAAAGACCGAGCTCGGCCATTTTTTGCATGGTTTCATAAGAGAATTCTTCTTTTTCGTCCAACTCCCGGGCAACCGGACCGATCTCATTCTCAGCAAAACTGCGGACTGAATCCCGTAAAATTTCATGATCCGTTGAAAGGCTAAAATCCATGCTCACTCCTTCTACTTGGGGTTTACGCGCAAATATCGACGAGGCCATGTATCGTTTGACAAAGAGTATACATATATCATATTAGTCTCGTAATTTAAAGACATCTGTCTTCTGGTAAAAACCATGCCCGAACTGCCTGAAGTTCAAACCATCGTCAATGATCTCAATAATTCCGGAATAATCGGAGTCCGCATCAGGGGTGCGGAGGTTTTTTGGTCGCGCACAATTGCGGCGCCGTCGTCCGGATCGTTCTGCCGGCAGCTGAAGGGGCGGGAATTCACGGCTATTTGCCGACGGGGAAAACATCTGGTCTTTGAAACAGACGCTGATCTGACGATGCTGCTGCATCTAAGGATGTCCGGCCGCCTCCATCTGGTTCGAGCCGGCACACCGCGCATCAAGCATGAGCACGTTATTATCAAATTCGATGACCGGCGCCAATTGCGATTTCACGATACCCGCAAATTTGGCCGGATTCACCTGACTGAGGATCCGAAAGACGTCTTAGGCCATCTAGGGCCGGAACCGCTGGAGAAAAAATTCACGGCAAAAGTGCTGGCCGAGCGCCTCAAACGCCATAACCGCATGCTGAAGCCGCTTTTGCTGGATCAGCATTTCATCGCCGGGCTCGGCAATATTTACGTCGACGAAGCCCTGTGGGACGCCCGACTGCACCCCCTTCGCATTTCCTCCAGCCTGTCACAAACGGAAATCAAGGCCCTGCGCCGGGCCATCCCGAAGGTGTTGAAACGGGGATTGAAAAATATGGGGACCTCACTGGGAACCGGTGAAACCAATTTTTATTCGGTGGCCAGTCGCAGCGGCCGCAACAGGGATGAATTAAAGGTGTTTCGCCGCACCGATCTCCCCTGCCCCCGCTGTAAAACAACCATCCGGCGCATTATCGTCGGGCAGCGAAGTACGCATATATGCAGTCAGTGTCAAAGGATTTAATCTGCTAATGTAATGGTACAAATTACAAATAACAAATCACAAATTACAAATAAATTCCAATAACCGAAATTCCAAATTCAAAACGGGTGGACAAATTCACGAAAAGATCATTTTGCATAAGAAGTTTTGATCATTGATGATTGGAGTTTGAGATTTATTTGTCATTTGGTATTTGAGATTTGGAATTTAGCTTTTTAAGCTGTCCTTCAGAATCGGAACAACTGTTCGTAACCGACTATATATGGG
>JASJCE010000438.1 GCA_030066155.1 Desulfobacterales bacterium
GATATCTTTTTGTAGTAATTGTCGAAATTTTGTTCCGTTACAAAATGTCAATGTTTCCCGAAAGGCCAGATTGACGGGTATCTCCAACCACATATTTTTCGAGGCTGAATTTTTATTAGATTTGTTGGAGGAACATGCAATATTAGGGGTTAATGATATTTTGGTTTGCCAGATGAATCAAATGATCGTTTAAAGATAAAAGTATAACGCTTGCAAAGCGGACGGTATTTCGATTATATTGTCGATAATTTAATGATCATAAAGTTGATTATTAGAATAATGGAAAATCCAAATATCAAATCCGCACTCCGAAATGATCAAATAGAGACTCTAAAAATCCGTATCAATACATTGCTGCAGCAGATTGAGAAGCATCAAAAGACCCAGAATCTAAATGATAAGCTGCTTCGATTTGAACGGTTACTATCAAAGCTTTCCTCGCGCCTGATTAACCTTGCACCAGGAGAAATAAAAAAACAAATCGAGTACAGCTTTGGACTGCCGGCCAGCTTTCTAGATGTGGATCAAATAGGTATTGTTGGGTATCTAAATGAGAGCAGAAGTGTTTAAAACGATTTATAGTTATACCCGGGACGATATTCGCGCACCTATTCCGGAATTGCCCAGCGAATCATACCCTTGGTGGGCCGGGCGGGTCATCAACGACCGCTTGATATGGAAAGGACTTACCAGGAACGACAAGCAGAAATTGAACAAAGGTTTCACCTATGCCACATCAATCCTAAGCATACCCTTTGCCCGGCTGGATCGATGAAGATGGAGGACCTTTTTAATGAACACGATACAACCCCAATCCAATAAGCCGGTGGGCATTCAGAAAGCACCCCATCCTGCAAAGGAAAGTGATGCGGTCCTGAGCGCCATCCTCCGCGGCGTTCTCGAGACGCGCGAGGTCAGGCAGTTGTTGATCATGGTGGTGCCCGCATTTTTGAATGTCTGGGCCGGAGAAAGCTGGTGGAAGAAGACATTGTCGAAAGCGGCCGGTTCCAGTGTGGACCGACAACTGTCGCGGCCGGATGATGTCTTGGAGAAAAATGAGATTGCAGCTTTGTTCGACAACGAGGCGTTTATCAACCATCTTGCCCTTCAACTGCCCGGCATCGTCAATGGTATTTTCGACGCCCTCGCAACCGGCATACGAAGCATCGAGGGCCTGCCGGCCGAAGAAAAGAAGAGATTGTTTGAGGATGTACTGATTCACACCGGCCAAGGGCGATCCGGGGAAATGTTGACCCGTTGCGCCCGAATGCTGGTGGACATACACACGGTGGATCCGGAGTTTATGGCGCACACCCTTTCGCCCGGCATCAATAAATGGCTGGAGTCGATGGATTTTGCAGAAATTAAGGAAGCACTCGAGGATTCTCAGCAGGGTGCCCTGGCGCTGGTTCGAATAGTCAATGACGCGGTCTGGCAGTATCCTTCCAAAGTCATTGGCATCTTTTCCCTGCTGCCGTCAATTGCCAACATGGCCGCCGGCGCGACTGAGATTACCCTGGGAAAACTGAACGGCTTGTCACCGGACCTGCTTACCGATGTTATTATTTCCCTGCTGAGAGAAATCGATGGCAAAGCGGTTGCCGGACTGGTGAATGAAGTGAATGAGATCGGGCGCAAAGTTCACACCGGCAGTGCCCTTCTGGGGGAACCGGGATCGCCACAAATGCCCAAGGTCCTGGCACAAAAACTGGAAGAGGTGGTCTCGGAGACAGACCCGACTGTTTTCTGGAAAAGCCGGATCGGTCTGGCTGAAATCAAGGCCGCCTTTGACGAAGCCCTGTCCAACGCGTTAGCGCAGCATCCGGATTTTCTCAGGCTCGGTATGAGCCGAGTCCCGGAGTTGACCAATATCCGCCTGCGTACCAGAAACCGGATAGTGTCCCGCCTGGGGTCGCTGGATGATACCGAGTTAAGTGATTTACTTAGCCTGTCATTATCCACCCTGGATGTCCAGGAAGTTGCGGAGTTGATCAATAACTACCTGCGACTGGCCAATCGTCTGTATGAAGTAAAACCGGAGATTTGCACTGAAATCGTGAACCAGTTCGTGAATGCCGTGGATCCCTTTGAGATCGGCGAGGCGATCAAACTGGCGTTTGCAGAGATGCGGGATGAACTCAGACCGATAGCTCGCAGTGTGGTTCCGGGCGTAGTGGAATGGGTATGCGATGTCCTCCAGCCGGAAGAGGACGAATATGAAGACAACGCGGCCCGGGCACGTGAGGCCCTGCGCACGTTATTGTTGGCCGAGGAGGTATAGCCCATGAAAACATTTTATGAAGCAGCAACCCGGGTACAGTGCGACGCGATTGCCAACTGGAAATCATCCGGAAAACCGGTTGTCGGCTACACCTGCTCCTATACGCCAGCAGAAATATTTTATGCGGCAGATATCCTGCCGGTCAGGTTGCGGGGAATAGAGACTGGAGGCATGGAAGTCGGCGATACCTATTTCGGCCCCTTTATCTGCAGCTTTCCCAAATGTATCTTGCAGCTGGCTGGAAAAGGGAAATTCTCTTTTCTTGACGGGGCTATCATCACTCCGGGATGCGATGGCATGCGCCGGCTGGATGAGTGCTGGCGAAAGGCCGGCGAGGACTACGACAATATCGTACCGGACTTTTTTTACTACTTCGATGTCCCCCACAAATCTGAAAACCACGGGATGGCGTGGTTTATCGAAGAAATCAACGCAATGATCAAGCAGGTGGAAAAGCATTTTGGTGTTTCCATCACCAGCGAAAAGCTCAACGCGGCCATCAAGGCGTTCAACAAGGGGCGCAAGTTGCTGAAAGAAATCGAGGACCTTCGGTCCCGGGATGATGTACTGGTGTCCGGCACCGACGTCTTTGCCGCTACAGTCGCCGGCACGGTCATGCCCCGTAATGAGTATACGAAAGCGCTGGAAACATGGGTAACACGGTTGAAAAAGCGTAAAACATCCTTAAGCAAGGGGAAAAAAAGACTCATGCTGGTGGGCAGCATCAGCGACGAGATCGACCTGTTCGAAATGCTGGAAAGCAATACCGACGCTATCGTTGTCGCTGAAAACCTCTGTTTCGGCCTCCGCTTCGAAGGCAGCGAAATACCGGAAACCGGTGATCCTATCGAGGCTTTGGCTACCCATTATCTGGCTAGATCGGTTTGTCCGCGCATGTACGGCAAGTACAAAGAGCGGTTGGCAACTTTGAAAGAAAAGATCACTCAAGCTCAGGTTGATGGTGTTGTGATGCAGAATATCCGCTTCTGTGACTTGCACGGCGCGGAGAACTCTCTGTTTGAACGCGACCTGGAAGCCATGGGCATTCCGTGCTTAAAAGTCGAGCGGGAATACGGACCGCTGATCGACATCGGACGAATGAAGCTGCGCATCAATGCATATCTCGAGCGGATCGAAACCTTGAAGGAGAGCGCAGCTGCCAGGAAAGCATTGCGTGCCGGGTGAGCCGTCGGCAATACCAGATCAAGCGATCTGCAATAAAATACTGTCTCAAAGGGAGAGATGTGTATGAGACCGGAAATCCATGAATACAATTATGATTGGATGATGGGGAAAACATTGAAGGCGGCGTCACAGGTGGCCGCGGGCACCGCCAAAGAGACCGAGCTGACCTTGAAGTATATCCCCAGTGTCAGGGGCGTGGCCGAGTCGTTTATCAATGCCGGACCAACGGGCATTCAGTTCCTGGCCCTTTTGGCCGCATATTACGAGAACATTCTAACTGCCCGTGATAATGGCAAGATGATTGTTGGAACCACCTTCTGCAACTCGCCGGCGATTCTGCATGCCATGGACATTGTCCCGGTGACCTTTGAGGTTCTGACAGCTGTCGGTGGCCTGGTGTGGAAAAGAGGGATGTTCGATTACATGGATTATTGCGTGGAGGTGGGCATGCCGGAGACATCGTGCTCCTCGCAGCGCGGATTTATGGGCGCCGTCCTGGCAAATCTGACCGAGAAACTGGATTTCGTCATCTGCGACACACCGGGCGTGTGCGACACCAACGCCAATGCCTTCGCCTTTGTCTCCAGCTACCAGGACATTCCGTACTTTCAATTGAACTATCCCAGTACCCTCGGAGACGATCGAAGCCAGCAGTATCATATCGACGACTACAAGGAAATGATCCGGTTTATCGAAACACATAGCGGCAGGAAACTCGATTATAACCGGCTAAAAGCAGTACTTCTGGAAGTCAACAAGCAGGATGAAATCACCGCCGATATCGAAGACATGCTCCTGATGAAACCCACACCAATCCCGCCAATCTTCAACTTGATCCTTTACGCAGGACGCTTCCTTTTTTCCGGGCATGAAGAATATACAAAACTCCTCGAAGTCATGCGTGCCTCATCACTGCAACGAATGAAAGACGGCACACCAGGCGTGAAGGCCGGCCAAGAAAAGCTCCGTGTGTTCATGGCCTATATCGATCATTACACCGTAGATATGAATTTTTATGATTACTTTGAAGAGCGCGGCATTGCCCACGTCGGTTCCATCCTGACCCGAAATTTCAGAGACAACAACAAGTACGTCGAAGACATGCCCGGTTCCACCTACGGCGTCGACACATCGAGCCCTGAAGCAATGTTGGACAGCATTGCGCAGATGAACGGGCGCTTGCCCATGGTCCGATCGATCCGCGGACCCTACGACCAGCCCGGGATGTGGCTGGAAGAGTCGTTGGCCTGCGCCCATCTGTATCAAGCGGATTGTGTGGTTTACAACGGCACACCGGGATGCCGGAACACGTGGGGTATGGTGAAACCGTTTGCCCGAGACATGGAAAAGCATGGATTCCCGGCCCACATCATGTACGACGATGCTTTTGACGACCGGGTTGAATCCTGGGACGCCACCAAGGAACGTCTTGATGAATTTTTTGAAGTACGGGGGTTACTATGACTATTGTTGCCGGATGTGATGTCGGCTCATTGACATCGAAGACCGTTTTGATGAAGAACGGAAAAATCATTGGAAGCAGTATTATCAAATCAAAACCACGTCCCCAGGATTCCGCGAAACTGGCGATGGCCGGTGCCCTTGAATCTGCAGGCGTTACCATGGCTGATATCGGCTATTGTATTGGAACCGGATACGGGCGCGAGAAAATTCCGTTTGTAAATGAAGTGAAATCCGAGATTTCGTGTCATGGGAAAGGCGCGCGCTGGCTGCTCCCGTCCGTTCGGACCGTCATCGATATCGGTGGCCAGGATTGTAAAGCTATGAAGATAGACCGTGATGGGAATGTCCAGCGATTCATGGCCAACGACAAGTGTGCCTCGGGAACAGGCCGTTTTTTAGAAGTGATGGCAAGGGTTCTTAATGTGGGCATCGATGATTTGGGGCGCATGTCTTTCAAAGCTAAGGAGCCGATTACGCTGGCTTCGACTTGCACGGTATGGGCCCAGGCCGACGTAATTAAATCCGTCAATTCGGGGGTTCCGGTTGAAGATATCGGTGCCGGAATCAATACAGCCATGGCTGCCCGGGTCGCCATCCTGGTAAACGCCGTTAAGCCGGAGGGCGATATTTTCATGACCGGCGGGGTAGCTAAAAATGTGGGCGTCCTTGCAACGCTTGAGAAGCTGATCGGTAAAAAGATTAAAAAGACGCGCAAGGCTGATCCGCAGGTCGCCGGAGCGATCGGCGCGGCGCTCTTTTCAATGGAAAAAGCCAACGGTAACAGGAGGGGTACAAAATGATTGTTGCCGGATGTGATATCGGCTCCCTGACCGCCAAAGCGGTTATCATGGAGAATGGACAGGTGTTGTCCGATGCGGTGATGCGGGCGACTGTACGGCCGGCAGATTCAGCCAATGCTGTCATGCAAATAGCATTGGATAAAACCGGGATGACCATGGATAGAGTTGACTACGTGGTAGGCACCGGATATGGCCGCGAGCAGATTCCTTTTGTGGACAATGTGGAATCTGAAATATCCTGTCATGCCAAAGGGGCCTGGCGGGTCTTGCCTTCGGTAAGGATGGTGATCGACATCGGAGGCCAGGATGCCAAGGCCACCCGGATGGATGACAGCGGTGCCGTAGCGCGCTATATCTACAATGATAAATGCGCCTCCGGAACCGGCCGGTTCCTGGAAGTCATGGCCGACGCCCTTGAAGTACCGTTGGATGATATGGGCCACCTCGGGACTACGTCTAAAGAAAAGCTAACCATTTCCAACCAGTGTGTTATCTTCGCCGAGACCGAAGTGGTGTCGCTGGTCAATGAAGGGAAAGATACGGCCGACATTGTCAACGCCCTTCACCATGCATTGGCCAAACGCGTAGCCTCTTTGGCCAGGAGCATTGAAGTAAAGCAAGACGTGGTCATGACCGGGGGGGTGGCAAAGAACTCAGGCGTGTTCAAAGCGCTCTCCGAAGCGTTGAACCTGGAATTGAAAGCCCTGGATGGGGTTGACCCCCAGATCATGGGCGCTCTGGGTGCCGCTTTATATGCTGAAGAAAAGGCCGCTGCGCTGACAAAAGCTGTTTAGGCCGGTTTTTTGCGCATTTCCCAGACATATTCAGACTATAGGAAAACATATGGGGCTTTTTGACACATACCATCAGGAGATATTGACCTACCTGAAGCA
>JASJCE010000439.1 GCA_030066155.1 Desulfobacterales bacterium
CCGACAACCTGGCCGGCTTCATTCAGGTCGATGCGACGAATGTCCTGGGATTTCAAACCTCCGACAAAAACGTCGCCCCGCCACTGCTCAAACCGGGTGCCGGTGTAAACCACCAGCCCGGAAGGTGCAATGGCCGTCATCCACACCACCACCGGATCGACCATGCCGGGTTTGGATGTGTGCGGTGATATTTTGGAACCATCAAAATATTCGCGGCTGAATGTTACCGCCGGCCAACCGTAATTTCTGCCTGCCTGGATGAGATTGAGTTCATCGCCTCCCAAGGCGCCGTGCTCTGACGCCCAAACCATCGAACGCATCGGGTCGTATGCCAGTCCCTGAATATTACGGTGGCCATAGCTCCAGATCGTTGGTTGTACATCGGCAGAGTTGACAAAAGGATTGTCTGGCGGGACAAAGCCGTCATCTTTTAAGCGCAGGATTTTCCCCAAGTGGCTCTGACGGTTTTGCGCCTGCTTGCGAATCCAATCGCCCTCCTGTCTGACCGGCGGATTGCCACCGTCGCCGATGGAGACTAAAAGCGTTTCATCCGGCAGCCACAGCAGACGTGAGCCGAAATGCTGGCCACCGAATTTGTTGGTCGCCACTTCAACAATTACCTGCCAGTTTTTGAACCGGTTACCTTTTAGAATGGCGGTCGCCACTCGGGTACGGTTGGCGATGGTACTGCCGTGAGCATAAGTGAAAAAAATCCGGCGGTTTTCCTCAAATCGGGGGTGCAGGCCGACATCGAGCAGTCCACCCTGACCGGAATCGAAAACCTCCGGGACACCGGCAATCGAACCAGAAGCAAGCTGGCCGTCCCGCACCCATCGCAGCCGTCCTGGCCGCTCGGTAATTAAAATATCACCGTTGGGCAGCCAAGCCATACTCCAGGGATGCTCCAGCCCACGCAGAAGCGATACGGCTCGAAAGCCCCGCTCGGCCGGGACATCACGTTGAGTAGTGTGGGGTTGCGCCAAAAGCCGATCGGAACAAATCGCGAGAAATTATAAGATAATGGCAAAACTCAAGCGTGGTTTCATTGGAGTATCTTTTCTAGTAACGTGTAAACCGGACACTATCTTCCTCCAGCTCACGGATGTTTTCTTCGGTCAAGGAAGCTTGACAATTCGGTATCATTTCTAAAAATACATCGGTGGTAATGCGGAAGTCCTTGCCTTCATTATATTCTTTTTCAAAAGCAAAATGACTTACCTTTTGAAAGAGAAACTCGATGTCAGCAGGGGTAAAATTAGACAGCCGAGATACAATCTCAGCTACATCGACATCGCCCTGATTGGTATTGGCAAGGAAATGTTTAAAGATAATAGAGCGGCTTTTTTGATCTAAATCCCCGACGGGAATAATGCAATCAAATCGACCAGGCCTCATAAGGGCTGCATCAAGTTGCCGGATGTAATTGGTTGCGCAGACAAGCAGGTTTTTTCTTTTTTCTCTTCTAAATTGTGGAACTTGTTTCAAAAATTCGTTTGTGATGGATTTTTCTTTACGAGAGGCATTATCACGGCTACCTGCAATTTCTTCAAATTCATCAATAAATATGACGACTTCATCCAGATTCATCGTAACTTCAAATAAATGTTTTAACTTCATACCCATGCGGTCTTCCCCGTCAATCATCAGGTCGCTGGGACTGACCTCGATATACCACCACTGAAGTCTGGCTGCTATCGCGCGAGCGAAATGGGTCTTACCGGTGCCTGGGGGGCCGAAAAACACGATTGTTCGTGGCGGGGAGACTCCGTGCTTTTTTGCCAGTTTGGCTTGCGTTATTGGAAGTACAATTCGTTTGTCTACAATTTGTTTCGGAGGTTGAGACTCAGATATTGTATCCCAGGCCGACGCATCGAGCATTTGAGCTCCCATTCGTTTAAGTTGTTGTATTTTATTCCCATCATGCGAAGCATTTTCAATTGAAACGATATTTTCAATTAAATCTATGCACGCAACTTTAATTCCAACATCTCTTCCGATTTTCTCCGATAAGACCCATTTATGCTGCAAAACCTTTGACCATAAATCTTTAGCTAATTCAGGATCTATGACATGCCCGCTGATATCGTGTATACGGGCTGCGCATTCCTCTGGTGACGAAATTTTATTCTGTATCTGCATCGCGTTCGCTCCTATGTCTTAATTTAAGATCAGAAGGTAAGTACAAGAATCGTTATTTCAATGTAGGAATCGCTCGTAGGAAGGTTGTATGCTTATGATTTCACTTGCGAATATCAAAAAGACGGACCACGAAACGATAAAGACAGTACAGGGGTCGGTTAAAACTTTAGGATCACAAAATCCCATCTTTAATATCGCTGCCGCCAATCTGTAGGAATGTGAAAGGACTTTTGCTGTTTAGGTCGCGGTAACCTCTCGGCTGGGGTTGACACATATATTATTGTAATTATTTTGTCCGGTTAAACTTGATCTTTGTATTATATACTATAGTTTACAAAAATTAACTTTAATAGTCTGCTTGAGGCTTCGATCGGGACTGAGGTCTCATAAAATAAGATTGGCATGGATTAATCAATCAGGGAAGTTTCCTTCATCGTGACTCGACACTACTTAATCCGACTGTCCAGTTGCTTGCTCGAACTCGATGTTTTGCAATAGCGGACAATAAAAATCAGCCAGGAGAAATAGTTCACTCAATATGGGCCCACTAGATCGTATTTAGGAGAATAATTTGGACGTAATTTCAAGATGCCAAACGGCTATGTGGTCGGAGCCGATCAAGATTATCATTATTGTCCTCAGTTTTTTTCTATCATTTTTCACGCTCAAAAGCGAAAGCATCGCACAAATTTCGTCATCAGAAATTTATGTTGTCCCTGTCTCCGGAACGGTAGACCCGGGCATGGCGGCGTTCATAAAAAGAAGTCTGGAGGCACCCTCGAGTGATCCAGACTCTCTTCTGATATTAGAATTAGATACATTCGGTGGACGGGTCGATTCCGCCTTACAGATCGTAGATACCCTTCTTTCTGTACCTAAAGGTAGAACTATCGCATACGTAAAAAGGAAAGCCATCTCTGCCGGTGCATTGATCGCCCTTGCCAGCAGCAAGATTGTCATGAGAAATAATACCACAATCGGCGATTGTGCACCGATCACCTATTCAAGCGAAGGCCCGAAGGTGCTTGGGGAAAAATTTCAGTCCCCTCTGCGAGCCAAATTTCGTGCTTTAGCGAAACGCAACGGGTATCCCGAGACGCTGGCCGAATCCATGGTTACGGCTGAAATGGTGGTTTATGCTGTAGATATGGATGGAAAAATCCTTTACATCGACTCCCAGGCATTCGAAGATCTAAGCCCGTCAGAAAAAGAGCAGATTCAATCGAAAAAAACCATTGTGCGCGAAGGCGAACTTCTGACTATGGATGATGCCGAAGCGCTGGAGCTGGGTTTTTCCGAAATGAGCGTTGATAATCTGGACGAAATGCTGCAACGCATGGAGATAGGGAACTATACGCTGATTCGAATCGAAGAAAACTGGTCGGAAAGGCTTGTCCGCTATATTGGTTTGATCGCCCCCTTAATATTGCTGATTGGACTCGCCTCTCTATATTTGGAGATATCCGCACCTGGATTTGGAGTACCGGGAATTATCGGGATTACCTGCCTCGCACTTGTCTTTCTAAACCAATATTTAGTCGGTTTGGCCGATTACACTGAGCTTTTACTTTTAATTTTGGGGATCATTCTTTTAGGGTTTGAACTTTTTGTCATACCAGGTTTCGGTATCGCCGGTATTGCAGGACTCATTTTCATCGCCGCAGCCGCTATATTGGCATTTCAAGATTTTGTCATCCCAGATCCTTCCTTACCCTGGCAAGGTGAAATACTAATAGAAAATATCGTGTACGTGCTTGGCGCTTTATTCATGGCAATCATCATTGCCGTTTTTTTCATGCGGTACATCATGCCGAAGCTTTCTGTCGTTGTCAATGGACCGTATCTGAACACCACGCTCAAAGGCTCCCATGCAGATTCTACAGAAGTCGAGAACGCCCAAGTTGGTCACACCGGCGTCACAATGACGCTTCTTCGGCCCTCGGGCAAGGTAAAAATAAAAGACAAAATTTTTGATGGGATCACTCAGGGAGAATTCATTGAAAGGGGGACTCCCGTAAAAATTTCGGAAATTAAGGGCAACCGGATCATTGTATCAAGGATTTACGAAGATGAATGACAGTCTACTTCTTCTTGTCATATTACAGCTCGTCGGTGTGGTGGTGATCATCGCAGAAATTATTCTGCCGTCGGGTGGTATCCTATCCTTAGTGGCACTCAGTGTCTTCGCCTACTCCATTTATATTGCGTTTAGCGATATATCAAATACTGTCGGTTTCGCTTTTGTGGCTGGTGATCTTGTCCTTATCCCTGTCCTTGTAATTATCGGATTGAAACTGCTGGCCAAATCGCCGGTTACACTTCGTAGAACATTGTCACGAAAAGAAGGAATTTCATCCCAATCTCCCGAGTTGGATCGATATCTTGATATGCAGGGGACTGCCGTCACGAATCTACGTCCTGCGGGAATGGCGATAATTGATGGTAAAAGAGTTGATGTGGTCACTCGTGGAGAATACATTGAAAAAGATTCCGAGATTACGGTAACAGCGGTGACCGGCAATCAGATTATTGTGTGTGAAAAAGATGATTCATAAAAAGAGGTGCTATCGTGTTTACTAACATTATTCTTATAATCATTGGGATTGCAGTCCTTGTAATGGTGTATTTTGTGGGGTCTGCAATATCTCTGTGGGTACAAGCACTGGTTTCGGGTGCGCGGGTTGGGTTACTGGCCATCGTATTTATGCGTTTTCGGAAGGTACCGCCCAAGATGGTTGTTAATGCTAAGATCATGGCGGTCAAGGCCGGACTTGAAATCTCAACCAATGACCTCGAATCTCACTATCTGGCAGGCGGCGATGTTATGCGCGTCGTGCAAGCACTTATCGCGGCGGACAAAGCCAACATCGACCTGAAATTTAACCGCGCTGCGGCCATCGATCTTGCCGGAAGGAACGTACTGGAGGCAGTGCAAATGAGTGTTAATCCAAAGGTAATTGAAACGCCCATGGTGGCGGCCATGGCTAAAGATGGCATCCAACTAAAAGCGGTTTCACGGGTGACTGTCAGGGCCAATATTGATCGATTGGTAGGCGGGGCCGGTGAAGAAACTATTCTGGCTCGAGTGGGTGAAGGGATCGTAACAACCATTGGTTCAGCAGATACCCATAAGCTAGTTCTTGAAAATCCGGATATGATTTCAAAACGGGTGCTAGAGAAGGGATTGGACGCCGGCACTGCCTACGAAATTCTTTCAATTGATATCGCAGATGTTGATGTGGGTAAGAACATTGGTGCAGAGCTTGAAACAGACCGTGCCGAGGCGGACAAGAAAATAGCCCAAGCCAAGGCTGAAGAACGCAGGGCCATGGCTTTTGCTGTAGAACAGGAGATGAAAGCCAAGGTGGAAGAGATGCGCGCAAAGGTTGTGGAAGCAGAGGCAGAGGTCCCGCTGGCAACGGCCGAAGCGTTTAGAAAAGGGAATTTAGGCGTTATGGATTATTACAATATGAAGAATATTCAGGCAGACACCCATATGCGAGACAAAATCGGTTCTCCCGATCAAAAGAGAGATTAAACGATGAAATTTGAATACCTTATCTGGATCATAATTTTTATAGCGTTTGTCGGCTTTTCCATTTTTAGAAGGATGCGCTCAACCTTAAAAGGCGGGGAGAATAGACCTAATAAACGGGACAGCGGCTGGAAGAAGAGGTTCGACAATTTTTTGTCCCAGGTTCATCGAGCGACTGGGGTAGAGGATTTGCTCAAGGATCAAGATCAGAGATGGAAAGATCTTTCTCCGAATACAATGGACCCGGCTATCGAAAAACCGCCCTTGCCGGAACAAAAACCAGCCATTCCGAAAGAATTTGCTGAAAGCACCGAACCGGCCGTTTCTGGCAATGATATTTCACCCATGTATTTAGACTTTGGTATTCAGGATCTAAGAAAAGCTGTCATATGGTCAGTGATATTGGCACCACCGTTGGCTCTAAGGGACAAACGGCCTAAATAGTTCAACATAACAAATGGAAGGGCATGATGAATGATAAAAACCACTCAGAATACCAATTTGTCTGTTGATAACAAGCACATTATGATTATCTTCATTACCAAGATAAATTCCATAGCTAATAACTAATAGACTTTTTACCATTTTAAATGGAGAAAGAAGCAAGCATGGCACTGATAAAGGAAGATTTTGAAAAAGAGACCTTAGAGGCTTGGCGTACTTACACAGCAGCTTTAGAAAAATCCCTGGAGAAGCTGGAACAGGATATCAATGAGGCTTCAGAGATGTCTGATGTTTGCACCGGGGAATGGTGCAAAGCCACCGAGCATGTGATCGACGAGCTCGGAAATGCGTTATTTATGATCAGCGAACCAAGATGGTCTGAAGAAAGCGATTCAAAAAAAATAAAATCACTCAAGCGACGTTTGCATGAATTATACAGCAAATATAAGGGCGTTTCCAGTTCATCATAACGAGTGAAGGTTGGAAAACGTT
>JASJCE010000440.1 GCA_030066155.1 Desulfobacterales bacterium
AATCCCTGATAATCCCGTATAAAAACAAACAGCAATCGTCGGTGCAGGCAGGAACACCCTTCTCGGCTACTTTCAGCAATTCCTCAGCCAGTTTCTTGGCCTCCGCAATTGCTTCTTTATTGGCACAATCTGCGTATACGGATGAATACATAGTTCTTCCTTTGTATTGGATTTGTCGTAAACGTTCAGGGGTTCAGGATTTTAGGTTCAACGGTTAGGGTTCAGGTCCGACCGAAACGATTTATTGACAAATCCTGCGGTAAATTCGATAAATTTGTAACTGCTTATTAACAAAAGTATCTTTGAGCGGTGAACCTCGAACCTGTGAGCGCATACGATTTGTTTATTATCAGTCACAACTGGTGAGCAATAGATATGCCATGGAGCATGAATGTCGTTTCGGAAAGTCGTATCTATTTATAATTGTTTGGTATTTTATTTGGGTAAGCGTTGTTGGCATACTCGCGCAACAACTTTTTAAGTCGTTCACCGACAACTTTCGATCTGAAATCGTGATAACTAATATTAACATATGATTTCAATCTATTATAGTATGCCTGGGTGCTGAACTATTGCTATTTTGAATGGGACACTGGGACACTTTGATGACACACTTTTGATTGTTAAACCACGCCATTGTCAGGTTTTTATGGTAAAGTGTATTGTATTATTAATAATGCCACAATGTGACAAATGTCAATCGGGGGAATGGTTAATTTTTGATTGATTCGAACTGAAAAGGGAATGCCTTATTTTTTTATACATTTTATTGCAAACTTCAGGTAGTCGGGGTAGTTCCTTTGACTGCCGGCGGCGATCATTCGATTACCTACCCTATCCTGAAGCCAATTGCGACAGATAAACCGACTGCTGTTTGACCTCTGAAATTCTTTCAATTATGGGCAATGCTTTTCGACCACCAGGTGCATACGGGATAGTAATGGAACGTAAAATTCAATATGTCATTGTGAGTCTCTTATGCTCATTTTTCTTTACCCCGGCTGTTTTGGCTGATGACAGGCTCAATGCCCCCTTGTTAATTCGTGTGGGAGCCTATGAAAATAAGCCTAAGATTTTTACGGATGAGTCCGGCAATGTTGTCGGTTTGTTTGCGGATATCCTCAATCATATTTCGAAAGAAGAAGGCTGGCAGCTCGAATATGTGCACGGCTCCTGGAGTCAATGCCTGAAGCGGCTCGAGGAGAATGAAATCGACTTGATGGTTGATGTTGCCTACTCTGAAAAAAGAGCACAAAAATACCATTTCACCAATGTGACAGTTCTTATCAACTGGGCCATTGTGTATGCCGGAACCAACCAGAAGATCGAATCCCTGATTGATTTGAATGGCAAACGCATCGCAGTCATGAAAGCCAGCATCCACACTGAGGGTGTCGAAGGAATCAAGAGCCTGGCGAAAAATTTCGATATAAACTGCCGGTTTGTGGAAGTCGAAAGCTACCAGGAGGTATTTGAACGGATATCCAGAGGTGAAGTCGAGGCCGGCGTTGTGAACCGGATTTACGGTTCCCTGTTTTCGCAAGCCTACAACGTCAGGGAAACTTCCATCATATTCAATCCAAGACACCTTCGATTTGCTCTCCCCAAGAGTGCCGCTTTATCTCCGCTCTTGAGCAAGAGATTGGACCACCATTTGTCTGAATTGAAAAAAGAACCCGCTTCCATATACAATAAAGCCCTCTATATATACCTATCCGGTCTGCCCAGGGAGTTGATATATTCGGAGCCGGAGACCGAACGGGCAGGCAAAAGGGTTATCCTGTCATCTGAAGAAGCAGCATGGATTCGCGACCACCCGGTAATTCGCATCGGGGTTGATCCGGAGTTTGCGCCGTTTGAATATATTACGTCAGATGGCTCTTACGACGGCATCGCGTCCGATTATATTGCCATACTTAACGAACGCCTCGGCCTTCATATGCAGTTGGCAGTTACCCGGGGCTGGAAAGATGCCGTCAGTAAGGCAAAAACAAGGGAAATCGATGTATTGCCTTGTGTCGGCATTACCCGGCAGCGAACCGGTTTTTTGAAATTTTCAAAACCATACATCAATTTTTACCGGGTCATCATTACGCGAACCGACAACCCATTCCTGACGGGATTGGAGGACCTCGAGAACATGAACGTGGCCGTGCAGGCGGACACTTCCCACGAAGGATACCTGCAGGATAATACAAACATAGCCCCTCTTTTATATGATACCCTACAAGAGGGCCTGCTAGCCCTGTCCAACGAACAGGCTGACGCTTTTGTCGGCAACCTGACCTCCTCGACCTACTGGATACGAAAACTGAACCTTACCAATCTCAAAGTGGCGGCACCCGTTTCCCAGGAAACCCAGAATTTACATTTTGCCGTCCGTGATGATTGGCCCGTATTGGTCGGAATCCTGAACAAGGGATTATCGTCCATAAGCGAGCAGGAAGAAATAGAAATCCGCAAAAAGTGGATCAATATTGAATATAAACCCGGTATCTCCCGGCGCGCGTTCTGGCGCTATACATTTCAGATAGGAGGTGTCGTACTGGTTGTGTTTGCAGTCATCATGTTTTGGAATTACAGACTCAAACATGAGATTCACAAACGCATCCAGATTGAAAAAGAGCTTTTTGAGGCCAATCAGAACCTCCGGGCCTTGGACCGGCTGAAAAGCATGTTCATCGCCTCCATGAGCCATGAACTGCGAACACCGCTCAATTCCATTATTGGATTTACAGGCGTTATTTTGCAGGGCATGACCGGTCCCTTGAATGATAAGCAGCATGACCACCTGTCGCGGGTCTATAACTCAGCCAAACATCTTCTGAACCTGATCACCGATGTGATCGATATTTCAAAGATTGAAGCCGGCAGAATAGAGATATTTCGCCAGGAAGTCAACCTTGCCGAACTAGTTGATGAGGCCGTGATAACTATCCAGCCACAGCTGAGAGATAAAAAGCTCACCCTGCAAACATCCGTCTCCGGCGAATTGGTCATGCATACAGACAAAAAAAGACTGCTTCAATGCATCATTAACTACCTGAGCAATGCTGTGAAATATACGGAATCGGGAACTATTGCCATCACTGCCAGGCAAATAGATGATAGGGTAGAAATCCTGGTGTCAGACACCGGGATTGGAATCTCGCAGGAAGATCAAACCAGGCTTTTTGACGCTTTCGAACGGCTCGATTCGCACTTGCGGGTAAAAGAAGGCGGCACCGGTCTCGGTCTGTACCTGACCCGCAAACTGGCGACTGAAATACTCGGGGGAGAAGTGCTGGTTCGAAGTCGTGAAGGCCGAGGAAGTACATTCGGCCTTTTGCTCCCCATCGGTGCCGATACAGCCGCTAGTCATTAAGAACAAAATGGAGACAAGATATATGAAAAAGGTTCTTGTAGTTGAAGATAATGAGGATAACATGGAGCTGATCAGTTTTATTCTGGAGTCCAATAATTATCATACGATTCGGGCTGAAACAGGATATAAAGGAGTTGACCTCGCTTTGCAGGAACGGCCGGACTTCATTCTGCTTGATATCCAATTGCCCGACATTATGGGGACCGAGGTCTTGAAGATGATCCGTGCTTCCGAAATCGGCGACAGTATTCCGATCATTGCCGTAACCTCATACGCTATGGCGGGAGATCGTGAGAAATTGCTGGAATCGGGCTGTGACGGCTATATTGAAAAACCCATTGACCCTTTGGCCGTTATGAATCAAATCCGGGAAGTAATTGGAGAAGCGCCATGAAAATTCTTATTGTTGAAGATAATGAAGACTCGCGGATACTACTTGAATCGGCACTCAATGCAAACGGCTATGAAGTTCAAAGTAGTGAAAATGGAAAACTTGCGCTCGAGCGTGCAGTGCTTGCGCCGCCCGACCTGATCATATCTGACATACTCATGCCTGAAATGGATGGATACACGCTGTGCCAGCAAATAAAGGCCAGTGAGCAGCTTCGTGATGTTCCTTTTATTTTCTATACAGCGACTTATACCGATCCTCAGAATGAAAAGCTGGCTTTGGATCTCGGGGCTGCCAAGTTCATCGTAAAGCCTATGGAGATTAACCTCCTTTTAAGGGAGATCCAAGCCGTGCTGGAAAACGCAAAAGAAAATAGTCGAAATTCATCAAGTAAGTCCTTAAAAAATGAATTCGAAATGCAAAAGGATTATTCCAAAATAATAGCCAAGAAACTCGATGCAAAAGTTCGTGAGCTTGAGGAAGAAAAGGATAGATTGGCGGTCAGCGAACAAAAGTACCGCCGGTTGATCGAGGCTTTAAGAGGCAATTACTTTTTTTATACCCATGATGAATCAGGCGTTTTTAGCTACATTAGTCCATCAATAACCAGCGTGCTTGGTTATTCACCGGAAGACTTCAAAAATAATTTTGCAGAATATTTAACGCAACGCGACATCAACAATGATCTTATGCATTTTGCCGAACAAAGTATGAAAGGAGCAGGACAACCTCCTTATGAAATCGAGATATGCCATAACAATGGCAGCATCCATCGATTGGAGATTACCGAAGTCCCAATACTAAACAGCGATGGTCAGGTATTATCTGTTGAAGGAATCGCGCATGATATCACTCAACGCATAAAAACACAGGAAGAACGGGAAAAACTTCAAAAAAGACTCATTCAAGCTCAGAAAATGGAGGCAATCGGAACACTCGCCGGAGGCATCGCTCATGACTTCAACAACATCCTCTCCGCAATTTTAGGTTATACGGAGCTGTCAAAATTAAATTTCGCCGAGGAGAGTACGATAACAGGCTATTTGGACAATGTAATGCAGGCCGGAAATCGCGCCAAAGAACTTGTGCAGCAAATTCTAACGTTCAGCCGCCAGACAGAAAAGGAACTTAAGCCTGTTTCGGTAAAGACTATTGTTCGAGAGACCTTGAAGCTGCTTCGGGCATCTTTGCCCTCAACTATCGAAATTAAGTGCAATACTATGAGCGATTCCCTGGTAATGGGGGATCCAACACAAATACATCAGCTGATCATGAATCTTTGTGTTAACGCAGGGCATGCCATGCGGGAGAAAGGCGGTATACTCGAGGTGGCACTCAATGATTTACAGCTCAATGAAGACTTCAAACCCCAGTTCTCGGAATTAAAGCCGGGTTCATACCTGAATTTGATTGTGGGAGATACCGGGAATGGTATGTCCCCAGAGGTCCTGGAAAGAATATTTGATCCTTTTTTTACCACCAAGGAAAGAGGTGAGGGAACCGGTATGGGATTGGCGGTTGTGCATGGGATTGTAAGAAGCAGCGGGGGGGCGATTCATGTCTACAGTGAGATGGGAAAAGGAACCACTTTTAATATCTATTTACCTGCGATTGAAAGCGCCCTTGAATCGGATACGGACCTTGAAGAAGTGAATCCCCGGGGCAAAGAGCGCATTCTTTTTATCGATGATGAACCGAACCTGGTTGAAATTGGAGAACAAATGCTAAAAAGCCTTGGATACCAGGTGGAAACGAGAATGAGCAGCCTGGAAGCACTGAAATTATTCAGGGCGCATTCAGACCATTTTGATTTGGTGATTTCTGACATGACCATGCCTCAGATGACCGGCGACAAACTGGCCCGAGAGGTTACTGCAATTCGTAAAGACATCCCCGTCATTCTTTGTACGGGATTCAGCTATAAAATAACTGAAGATAAAACCTGGAATAAGAGCATAAAAGGTTTGTTGATGAAACCGATTGTAAGATCTGAATTGGCTCAAATGGTTCGCAAAGTCCTGGACGGTGCCAATAATCTGACTTGAGTTAAATGGAATGAATTTCTCGCCACCGAAGAGAATCGCTCTGCAATCACTTTGCCCCCGGGCGGCATTTGATATCGCGGCAGCTCGGCTTGAAAAACAGCGGGATGCAAACCTGGGCCACTCCAATTTGTATTCAACTGCGGGCTTTCGATTCATGAAGGGAAGTACGTCATGAGTAATAAAAGTGGGAATCACGTCGCGGATGAAATATTGTCCCGTTACGTGAAAAGAACACCAAAATCCTGTGCCTTTGACAAAAAAGCCAAGCAGAGCCTCCCCGGAGGAGATACCCGGTCGATCACGTTTTTCAAGCCATACCCGACGTATATGTCTCAGGGGGCGGGCTGCCGCCTGACGGATGTTGACGGGAATGAATATATTGATTTTCTAAACAATTATTCGGCTCTGGTTCTCGGTCATGCGCATCCTAAAGTACGGGATGCCACCAAAGCACAGTTGGACAGAGGGACGGCTTTGGGTGGTCCGGCAGAATGCCAAATTCAGCACGCCGAACATCTCTGTGCCAGGTTCCCGGAAATGGATATGGTTCGGTACTGCAATTCTGGCACTGAAGCGACCATGTTTGCCATGCGTGCGGCCAGGGCATACACCGGAAAAGATGCCATTGTTAAGATGGACGGAGGGTACCACGGCACCCACGATTATGCCGAGGTTAACGTCATCCATGACCTGCCGCTGAGATCCCTTGACTGCCCGGGAGTCCCGACGGCAGTTCTCCAGGATGTTTACGTTACGCCATTCAATGATCTTCAAGCCTTAGCAGATACGTTGGCCTGCCATG
>JASJCE010000441.1 GCA_030066155.1 Desulfobacterales bacterium
TGATTGGTTTTAAATTTTTCTGCAGCTATTCTGGGAGCCATCGTGTGGCTGCTGGACGGACCGACTCCAATTCTAAATATTTCTCTAATTGATTCCATATCAAAAAACTATTCCTGACTCTAATTTGCTCCCCCATCTATTGTGGTTTAGATAAGTCCTCTGGTTGGTATTGTTTTTTGGGGCTGGACTGATTTTGATTTTCAAATGCTCTATTCATTTTTAAAGCAACCCACCCAGGATCCTTTGGAGAAGAAACACTTTCCTACATTGAAGCGAAGTGCGAAAGCAATTATGCAGATCTCGTTTTTCTTACAATGCAGGACTGGGTCTACCTGAAAATACGGTCCCCCACACCGGAATATCTTTCAGTTCCATGGGATCGATTTCCGTTGGATCGGCTTCGAGTACACAAAAATCAGCTTTTTTGCCAAATTCAATGCTTCCTATTTCGCTGTCCAAGTGAAGCTGATACGCCGCGTCTATGGTCATCGCCCGCAGCGCATCTTCTACCGGCACACAATGCTCGGGTCCCAATATCGTTTCCGATTCCAGAGTCTGGCGGTGAACCGTGGCCCAGGCGCCTACCCACGGCAGTTGTGGTGTTCCGGGCGGGTCGTTATGGAACCCCCAAGAAACCCCAAGTCGTTTCGCGGTGCCGGTTGGGGTAATGTGGCGTGCCCGGTCCGGGCCCTGAAGTTTCAAATGGGCATCACCGTAGTAGTAAATTTGAGGTGTAAAGAACTGAACGGTTACCCCTAGCGCCTTGGCGCGCTGCAACTGAGACGACGTGATGTTGTAGGCATGGTCAATCCGATGGCGCATATCCGGGCGATACTTGAGGGTCTGGGCTGCATCTACCGCATCCAGAACGACTTGACAGCCGGGCCGGCTGTTGGCATGCGTCACAGTTGAAAGCCCTGCCTCATGACACCGGATTAGCATCTCCCGAATCTCTTTGGGATCGTTTTCCATATCACCTTCAGGGGATCCGTCCCAGTAACCAGGCCATCCAATGGGTGAGGTTCGCGATATGATAGACCCGTCAGTGTAGAGTTTCACAGGACCCATGCGGAACGCATCCGTCTCCTTTTTAGCAGCATCCTTGACCCACCCGATAAAATTTTCCAATGATCCTGCTTCAGCAACTCCGGTTTTGGCCCACGGAAGGGCGACAATCCGTATCCTGTTATCGGGTGCGTCAAGCAGACCGCTGAAGGTGGCAAAGGCCTTCTGCATGCCAAACACCCCTACGGCAGCATCGCAGACCGTGGTATATCCTCCTCTGGTGAACAGCGGCAGAATGTACCGGATCTTTTCATTGGTGATATTCACGAGATCGGGTAATGCGGGCAGGACAGACATCAGGCCTTTGGCTTCTACCAAGGTTCCGTTTGGTTTTCCACTCTCATCGGACTGGACACCCGGTGGCAGGTTGTTCCCGGTGATGCCCGCTTTTAGAAGCAGTGCGCTGTTGGCCCAAAACCGGTGAAATACAAGATTGGAGACAAGAATTGGCCGTTTCGTGGATACGGCGTCCAACTCTTCAATATGCAAAAATTCCCCGGTCTTGTTTTCATCGTAAGCCACGGCATAGAGGGGATCCCCGGGCGGTAATCTTTTATCCAGATCCATGAGGCGATTTAAAACCTCCGCCTTCGACGGGTAAACAGGGTAAAAACCGCCTTCCACGCGTGGCCAGGGGATCTGCCCCACGAAATGCCCGCTATAAATAAGAGCCTGCAGTTCCACATGTGTATGGGCATCTACAATTCCCGGCATCAGAACCTTGTCTTTGAAGGTCGTATCGACCATATAGGACCCCAACGAAGAGCGCTTTAGCCAGAAAATAATTTCCTGCAGCTTACCGATCGCAAGAATACGTCCATCTTTTACAGCTACGGCTTCCGCAAGGGGCTGTTCCGGGTACATGGTGATGATTTTTTTTGCCGGAAATACAGTGATTTTCGCGTTCATGACATCCTCTATCTATATAAAGCAATTAGGCTTCAAAAACGCTCTCATCCTCGATAATGGTTTTAAGTATTTTGGTCTCCTTAATAGCGTCCGGGTCACATTGGGTAATGTCCTGGGATAGCAGCGTAAAGTCTGCTAGCTTACCGGCACTGATGCTGCCACGGTCAATTTCCGAGTAGGAGCACTTTGCAGCCATTGTGGTATAAGCAGCCAGAGCCCTTTCCGGACTGATTCTTTGCTCTTTTCCGAGTATAGCACCGCTGCTGGTTCTACGGGTCACGGCCGTTCCTATCGACTCCATAGTCCAGGGCGGCATCACCGGGGTGTCCGTATGTAATGTAAAATCCAGTCCGGCTCTGTCCGCATCTCCAAAAGGATTGATTCTTGACGCCCGCTCTTCACCAAGAAACGTATTTAGATGCCGGTCTCCATAATAATGGACATGCATACCGAAAAAACTTGGGATCACACCGCTAGCCTTCATCCGGTCAATATGATTTTTATGGGCTGTCTGACAGTGAATCACCATATGCCGGGTATCACTCCTGAAATGGGCTTTCTGGGCTTTTTCAAATGCTGTGACAACGGCTTCAATAGCCGCATCGCCATTGGCGTGAACAGAAATATGATCACCCCGTTGATGATATTTCAGGACAGCCGCTTCAATATCCCCTGGGCTCATGATCAGCTCACCCTTAAAATCGGGTTTGTTTTTGTAGGGAGAGAGCATCGCGGCGGTATTGGCCTGAATCGATCCATCCACAAAAAGCTTGACACCGCCGGCGATAATTCTTCTTTTTCCCATCCCTACGCCATCGAGCTGCTCTGGCGTTAAGTTCGCGGAGGACTGCACCATCATGGACAAAAAAGCCCGAATGTTTAATTCCCTGTTTTTTTCGAGCGCTTTATAGGCAGAAACAACGATTTCCCCGGTGCCACCGATACCAATGGCGGCATCATGGATGGCGACTATGCCGTATTCGTTAAACGCTTTCACAGCCTTTTTAAAAAGCGATTGAACTTTTACCGGATCTGTCGGCGGGGGCAATTTTTCGCCCACCAATTGAAACCAGGCCATTTCATCCAGTTTTCCAGTGGGATTGCCGCTCTCATCTCTTTCAATCCAACCGCCTTGGGGATCTTCTGTTGTCTTTGAAATACCAAATAGCTCAAGCGCCCGGCAATTCACATAGCCCACATGACCGGACATATGGTGAACCACGACCGCTTTTTCCGTGGACACCCTGTCCAGGTCCTTTTTGTTAAGATGCCTCAATTCCGGTGTGTAGCTGTCGTCAAAACAGTACCCGACAATATACTCCGAATTTTCCGCCTTGGCATCATGGGCTCTGAGCAGCCGTACGGCGTCGTCGATGTTTTGACATGCCCCGCCGCCAAGGTTGCAATGCTCCATAAAAAAAGCAAAGAATGAAAGGTGATTATGGCTTTCAATTAAGCCAGGCACCAAAAAGCCACCATCGAGATCGATTTTCCTCGTATCAGCGTCCACCAAATTGTTGACGTCGGATTTTTCACCAACTGCCCTAATCACGCCGTCTTCCACAAAGACAGCTTCTGCGCGTGGCAGGGAACCGTCCATGGTAAAGATAGTACCCCCGTGATAGATTGTTTTTTTGCTCATCAGACAACCTCCTTGTCGGAAAATTTAATATCTTACTCGGAGAAAGGAGGTGTACCGCCTCCCTTCCCTATATGCTGCAAATGTCCACTATAATATTAGATTGTTACCAATCTTCAATATTCCATTCCGGCTTGTCCGGGTTGGGTCTGTTCTACCGCATCACCCTTTCTTTTTCCCAGAAACCAGATTATCCCGAAACAGACGAGGGAGTACAGGCCGTAGATCCCCATGATCCCGAGCATGCCCAGGTTGGGCACGTTTGGTGCCACCAGAAACAGAGGCACTCCGGCCGTGAATAAAATCGCCACATTGAAAAAGGCCAGTTCCAAGGATACACTAGTCGTGTAATCAGGGTCCAGAATACGCAGCAGCAGCAGTCCATTGGCTGTGGCACCGGTACAACAACCCAACTGGGCAACCATTCTTTCGGGGCCTAGTTCAGTAAGCTTGCGGCCAAAATACCAGATATAAATAAATGTGGTCACAAGAACTCCCACAGACACAACTGTTATGGGCCCGAGGTATGTCGAAAGCACCTGAAAACTGACGCTCATAAAGGAGGCGACCAACAAAATATCAACAGCAGCACCGGTAATGTGTTTCTGAAGGCGGGAGCTTAGCATGTGGCCTAACCCGATCTTGTTGATGACCAACCTGACGACTGTCGCTACACACAAACCGTGAAAGAAAAACAAGCCCCAAGCACTCAAAACCCCTAAATATGGTATGCCTTTCAGGTGAGCCAGAACATACTTCATGTACAGGAAGGTAAGTCCGTAACAGAGAAACAAAATGGACACCTGAAAAGCCAGGGTGTCGATATTGGCAGGGTGCATTTTTTCATATCCCAAAGGACTCGATTTTTTATTTTCCAGGATGCCTACTAGATATTCTTTTTCGATGCTCGCCTTCTTATTGGCATTCAACCCCCGCTTGATGAAATAGCGGGCCACGGGAACGCCGATAATAAAAGCAAAAATAAAGCCGATATTCGCATAGATCAGCCCCACGATCGGCAGATCGCCTGAAGCGCCGAGCCCCGCCCATATTTTGCCCATCGTCAATCCCTGGCCAGGCCCTTGAGTAAAGCCGTGGGTCGCAATGTAACCAAACATTTCCGAAAAGCTGCTGCCGGTGACCATGTTGTACCCCAGGAGCAGCAGGCCGCCGATAATTGCCTGGAGACCAACACTGCCCGACCAGACAAAAGACATCCAAAGCCCGCCTCTCAGATACTCTTTTTTACTAACTTCCGGAGCATCATCCGGCTTGTTGGTCAAACATAACGACATGAAGCTGATAATGAAAGCATGCAAGCTGAAATTGACGAATTGTTTGGATTCAAAGGGGAGCAAACCGGTATTGATCAGAATAAATCCGATAGCCCCACCGATAATAGCAGCGGGAATCAGAAAGCTTTGAAATATTTTAATTTTTGCCCGTAATACAACGCCAATAACCAGCATCAGGCCCACAATGGCCATAATGTTAAACCCTACGAATGTGTCGATATAAGCCATGTTCCCTCCTTTTGTTTGATACGATCGTTTATTCCAAACAGCGCTGTCTCTTCTTTGGTGTTAAATGGGATGGTATAGCAGGCCTATCTATATAACTTTATTCAAAATAACGGTTACCTTTGCTGAACGGAATTTCCAGTTCATTAATATGTCGTTGGCTCTTTAATTGCGGTGCAATCATTTGTAGGCCGCCAGTATAAACCGACATTACAAAAACTGGAGCAACGGCTGAAATCGCCCGTTGGATATTTCAACGAGATCTGAAATGCTTCTAGCCGACAAACGCTCAATTGTAGCGTTCTCGGGGTGAAGGTTCAAATCTTCAGGATAAGCAACAATTTTTTTCCTGCGCAATTCTGCGGTTTCAGATGCAACAGCCTTTTCCCCAACAGGCGTCTGGCCTGCAACCGCACGAATGGCGGCCCGACGCTCCTCACGACTGCCGCATCGGCAGATATAAGCGATTCCTTTTTCTGTTACAATATGGGTGATGTCGTCACCATAGATCATCACCGGGGGCAATTCAAAGGTCGCTTTCTCAGCCATTCGGATTGCATCTAGTTCTTCAACGAAAACGGGAATGTCTTTTTTGGTGCTGACCGTTGGTGTCAATTGCACAATCAGTTTGTGTCCGCGCACATCTATCCCTTTGCGACCCCTGGCAGCTGCCATCTCCTTTCCCACCTTGAGCCAGGCAGAGGTAACATGGCGCCGGCCGACGGGGTTTGAACCCAAGTTCGGTGCTCCCCCAAACCCACTAATTCTGCCATGTATCGCCGTTGAACTGTTGCCGTCGGAATCTATCTGAAGTGTTGCACCGACAAAGCACTCACAATCATAGTAACCGATCATTTGGCACAGGCAACGGTTCGATTTGAGAACGCCGTCGGCCGATGTGAAAAAAATATCTTTGCGAGCCGCGATGTAGGCATCCATGCCGGGTTCGCTGCCAAAGGAGTGAATGGACTTAACCATTCCAGACTCGATTGCGGGTATCATGGTGGGATGGGGGTTAAGCGCCCAATGTGAGCAGATTTTACCCTTAAGCCCCTGCTCAATGGCATACGTTGGTAAAAGAAGTTCAATGGCTGCTGTTGCATAGCCAATACCATGGTTGAGACACTGCACTCCATACTCAGCGTAAATGCCTTTTATTACCATCATCGCCATTAGAACATGTGTGTTCGTGAGATGGGCGGGATCTCTGGTAAAAAGGGCCTGAATCTTATTGGGTTCGCCGGTAGGCACAACGAAGTCTACCTGATCACCGGGAATGTCGATACGCGGCACCTTCTCCACGATTTTGGTAACCTGTGCAATGACGGTTCCCTTACCAAAATGTGTGGCCTCGCACAATACCGGCGTTTCCTCCGAATTGCCGCCATTGTAAAGATTTCCCTGCGCATCCGCCGTTTCTGCACAGACCAACGCAACATTCGGCACCAAATCGGTAAAATATCGGCTGTATAACTCAAGATAGGTATGAATTGATCCAATGACCACGCGGCCTTGCTGAACAAGGGTCGCCAGGGGAACCGCCTGTTGTCCGGAAAAAGC
>JASJCE010000044.1 GCA_030066155.1 Desulfobacterales bacterium
GGTATCGATGGAAAATCCCTTTTCATATTCAGATTATGTCACTGGTGAGGCTTTCTGTGATCGGGCTGCCGAGCAGAAGGATTTGATCTATTATGCTCAAAATTCTCAAAATATCCTGTTATATTCTCATCGTCGGATGGGAAAGACCTCGCTTGTGCATCAGGTGATACGCCGGCTTAAAAGAACGAAACCTAAAATTCAGTCTATCTATATCGATCTTTACGGTACACTTGACGAAAATGATTTTATCGATACGGTTCTCACCGGAATTACACAGGTAGAATCCAGACTTGAACGGATCTTGAATCAGGTAGCCGGTCTTAAGATAACCGGCAGCATCGATCCGATCAACAACCTACCGACACTTACAGCATCGATCAGGCCGCGGGAGAAGCCTGAGTATCTGGAAAAAGTGCTTAACCTCCTGGCATCTTATTCGACCAAGCAAAAACTGCTGGTCGTTTTCGACGAATTTCAGGAAGTGGCCAAATATTCAGAACAGGGATTTGAAAAGAGACTTCGCAAAGTCATTCAGGGGCATCGAAATATCGCATACATTTTTTCAGGTAGCCAGAAGCATATTCTGATAGATATGTTCGATTCGACCAAAAGGGCTTTTTACAAAATGGCGCGAAGCTATCCACTGCAAAAGATTGATATCCGGCATTACGTCGACTGGGCCCAAAAGCTTTTCAAAAAGAAAAGCGTAAATATTTCTGAGGAAATTGTCACCGGGATCATCGAACGCTCTGATTATCAGCCCCTATATGTTCAGCAGTTTTTATTTGACCTGTGGCGTTCGGATACCGTCGGTTTGGATATTCTTGATGAAATTGAAAATGCAATTATTACCAGCCAGAGGAACCAGTTTATGGTTCTTTGGGACCTGTTAACCCAGAATCAGAAGAAAGCGTTGCGTCTATTGGCTGAAACAGAGGGTAAGAGAATCTATGCTGCAGAACAGCTTCAACGCGTCGGTTTTAATTCGGGGTCCGTTCTTCAAAGAGCATTAGCCGCCCTTATTGAAAAAGAGATACTTTATAAAAATGATACGTATCAATTCCAGGATGTAATGCTCAAAAAATGGGTTCAAAGCTTATTTTGATACCTGCAAAAGCCTGGGCAGCAACCGGTTGAGCAGCATAATTATTTTTTTAAAAGTCTGTCAAGCTTTGCGCTGAATTTAATTTTATGGATGTCCCCCAAATTTTTTGATGCAATTAGTATAAATCTTAAGTTTTATTAGGATTCGATGTTCATTCCGACCTTGCCCAGACCTTCAATGATTCGATCGGCGATGTCTTCGAATTTAATGTACCTGTCGATCAGGATGCGGCCGCGCTGCGCAAAGTCGGATTTGAGCGCCAGCAGGGCCCGGACACATGCCTGTCCCTCATCAATTCTTCCCGCATGGCCGCAAGCAGCGGCCCTCAATATCTGATCCCAGTAAAATTCCGGCATCATGAGATTCAGGGTTTCCCGATATGCCTTATCGTTATCCTCTGCGCGTAGCCGGTTCAAACACAGCGCATGTCGGGCCCAGGGGCGATAGTAGGGGTTTAATTTTATGGCCTTCTTTATCCAGTTTACACCCTGTTCCCATCCCCCTGCCAGGGCCATCACCCAGCCGAGTGCATCCAAAACCATCAAAGAGTTTGGACACATGTAATACGCTTTTTCGGCTTCATGGCGAGCCTCCTCGAGTTTGTTTTCCATGAAGCGGACGTAAGCCAGTATCATTCTGGAACGTCGATTGGCCGGATCAAGGTTAACCCCTTTCTGGGCGTAGTCAACGGCTTTTTTCAGGGGTGTCGAAAAATTGGCTATTTCCAACCAATAATTGTTGGCGTACAGAGCCGCCAGCATCGACCAGATTTGGACGTTATCAGGTTTATGAGCCACCGCATGCTCCAATGCGCGAATGGCGCGCACCATGCTTTGCTCGGTGAGCAGGGTGGTACTCTCCCAATATCGCAGCATCGCTTCGTAGGTCGTCAAGTCAGGCACCGGCTTGTTTCTACTAAGACCACAAAGATGCCTCGGAATTTCTGCATTACCACCAGCCATGCGCACGGCAACTTCAGCGGCCACATCCTCCTGAAACGAGATCATTTTGGCGGCCTCAAGATCCCCATGATATTTACCCGACCAAATTCTAATACTCTTCTTGGCGTCCCGCAAAGTGATCGACACTTTGATTCCCTCTGAATCGCGCCGAACATTGCCGTCAATAATAAAATCGATTTGCGGGTCCCGGGGAGCGGACGCTTCATCCCGATTGAGCGCCTCCAAAACCCTAATTTCGCGGTAATGGCTCAGCGCATGGGCCAACTCAGCCGTCAAGCCAACCGCCAGATAATTGTCCTCCTCATGAGAGGTCAGGTTTGCCAGTTTTCGTACCAGCACGGTTGGCCAGGCGGCCATGATATCGACCGCCACGGCCGCCTCTGCGTTAAGGTGCCGATCCTGCGGGTGTTGTTCATGAAATTTCGGCACATAGGAGCCTTTGGGGACATCAATGCGAATGGGATCGTATTTACCGGCGGTCTCGTAATAGCGCGCCAGCGCCTGCCGCAGTCTGCTGGCCTGGATGCTTACGATGGGATCAATACTCTGATCAAAGTCAGATCTGCGACCGAACACCTCGGTGGCTACGGTATAGGCTTTTATGCTGTCGGCTTTGCCCTCCAGTGTCTGGTTCACAACGAATTTAAAAAGGGCAATCTGCTGGGGCGTGGCCTTGAAATCCTCGCTGCCCAGCATCCGCTCGAGCTGTGTGTTAATTTCTTTATTGGTTTTAAAATGCGGTTTTTGATTTTTAATGATCAAGGCATCTCCAATCTGGGGCTTCATCTCTGTTTAATGCCTTACGCCTGCAAAGAAATTCAAAATAGACTAGTAAAACAAGCACTAAATGTTAGAAAATTGTTAGCAGATGGTCTTATTTAAAATTCAGGAATCAATTAGGACCCATCTCAAAAATGCGTATACGTGCACAGGGCTGCGTTACAGATCGAATCAAAATAGCTTGCTCATCCCGCCTGCTTTAGGCGAGACTCCGCTTTTGACTCGCTCCGCGCCTTGCCCTGACCCCTTAGCCACTATTTTTGAGATGGGTTCTATCTATCTGATTGTATATGAATTACAAAGATACTAAGTTATATAAGAACGTTGCGCATTCATGTCAATGCAAATGTTGCGCGGTGAGAAAAGCAAATAACGCAAATGGTAACCAAATAAGTCGTCTCACTTTCCATTGCCCTCAAAATTCAATTTTTGAATTCGGCTGCCACTGGCCATGCCCATAATCACTCATTTATCGCATTTTTATTATTCGATGTTCAGGCCGACTTTGCCGAGTCCTTCTTTGAGTCGTTCAGTGATGTCCTCTAATTTCACATACCGGCCAATCAGGTCACTGCCGCGCTGCGTAAAGTCGGGTTTGAGCGCCAGCAGATCCCGAACACACGCCTGCCCAGCTTCAATTCTTCCAAGATGGCCGCAAATAGCAGCCTTCATCAGTGGTTCCCAGAAAAAATCCGACATCGTGAAATTGAAGGTTTCGCGGTAGGCCTTTTCGTAATCCGCTAAACGAATCCAGTTAAATAAGAACACGTGCCGGGCCCAGGGGCGGTAATAGGGATTTAATTCAATGGCCTTTTTGACCCAATTTATACCCCGGTCCCATCCCCCTGCCAGAGCCATCACCCAGCCGATGCCATCTAAAACCATCAATGAATTCGGACAAAGGTTATAGGAGGTTTCGGCTTCGTGTCGTGCCTCCGGGAGCCTGTTTTCCATGAGCCGGATATAAGCCAGTATCAATCTGGCGCGCCGGTTGGTCGGTTCGAGGCTAACCCCTTTCTGGGCAAACTCCACGGCCTTTTCCAAGGGCGTTGGAAGATCGGTGACTTCATTACCGTAGTTGTCTGCATATTGAGCGGCCAGCATCGACCAAGTTTGTCCGTAATCAGGTTGCCGGGCTACCGCATGTTCCAAAGCCTTAATTGCGGTTTCCATACTTTGTGGTGTGAGTAGTGTACCGGCCTCCCAAAATCGCAGTATAGCCTCATACGTCGTAATGTCCGGTACTGCTTTACTTCTAAATCTATCAGCAAGGTGTCGGGTGATGACAGCATTATCGCCGGCCACGCGAACGGCAACTTCAGCGGCCACATCCTCTTGAAACGAGATCATTTCAGAAACTTCGAGGTCTCCCTGGTACTTACCCGACCAGATTTGAATGCCCTTCTTAGCATCCTCCAATCTGATCCTCACCTTAACACCCTCAGGGTCCCGACTAACACTGCCGGCAATGACAAAATCGATATTAGGATTATGGGGAGGCGAGCTCTTATCCCTATGGAGCGCCTCCAGTACCCGCAGTTCCCGGTAATGGCTCAGCGCATGGGCCAGCTCAGCCGTCAAACCAACCGCCAGATAATTGGTCTTTTCATGCGCGGTCAGATTTACCAGGGGGCGTACCAGTATGCTCGGCCAGGTGGCCATAGCATTGAACGGTGCGTCATGTTCGACGGCAATGAGCCGATCGCCAGGGGATTGTTCAGTAAATGTCGGCACATAGGTGCCTTTGGGGATGTCGATGCGAACGGGGTCGTTTTTGCCGGCGGTCTCGTAATAGCGCGTCATGGCCAGTCTTAGTCTGTTGGCCTGGATACTCACAATTGGATCAATACTCTGATCAAAGTCGGATTTGCGACCGAAGACCTCGGTGGCGACTGTGTAACCCTTGATCTTGTCGGCATTACCGGCCAGGGTCTGTTTCACAACATACTTTAAAAATGCGATCTGCTGCGGCGTGCCAGAGAAATCCGAACTGGACAGGATGCGCTCGAGTTGGCGGGTAACATTCTCATACTGGTTAAATATTGACTGTTGCTCCTTAATCATCAACACATCTCCAAAAAACAGTCTGCGGTCTCTTTATTACCGGATAACGGATAAAAAATTCAACACACCCTTACTAAGCACTAAATGTTAGTAGAATGTTAGCAGATGCATTTTTTATCTTTTGGGTGTGCTGATTGCGTCCGCTTGATCAGTTAGCCTTGCTACCACAAAGTCGCTAAGACCCGAAAGAATGATATGTATTTTAAATCATTATTCAAGCAGAACCGTCAATCATCAGATCTACTCTGAATAAGGATTGAAATCAATTTACTATGATTTCTCGTCCTGGTGTATTTATGGATGCCCCCCGCCTAATCATCTGCAAAGAGGAGTTGAAAGAAAATGTGGTTGGTAAAAAATCCCCACACTACCTAAGCAGAACGCTTTCGGGAATTCAATATTTATTTATTGTGTATAAAATATGGATTAATAATCCATATTATGTGAGGGAGGATAAAAAAGTGAAGAGGTTTATTTTTTGGTTCTTTATACCCAGTTTTTTTCTTATATGGTTACGATGTGTATCAACGGTACTGGTTGCTAAATTCATCATTTTTGCGATCTCTTTTGTCGTATTACCCTGCTTTATCATATCGATCACCTGGATTTCTGTAGGCGAGAGTTTAGTGAAATTTACTGATAGATTGTGCATAAATGGTGAAATGATGTCTTTCAAATTTGATTCGATGATATCGAAATAAACCTTTTCTTCATCACTTGAGTTTTTTATTTTTAATTTTTGCAAATACGGCATAATCAACTCGGTAACATTTAATATCACATTTTTTCCGAGTTCGGTTTTATCTGATTCTCTTTTTTCCAGCAATACCTTTAATGCTGTGTTGACTTCTTCGAGATTCTGGGTCTTTTTCTTTAGCTCTTGCTCTGCTTGTTTGCGTTCGGTGATATCAGATATCATGACAAGAACTTGGATGATCTCCCCGTTCTCATTTCGAATTGGATTGGCCACTATCCCGCCAATACGTTTTTCTCCACTTTTGGGATAAAAGCCAATTTCGTAAGGGGAAACTTTCTTGCCGGCCAACCGTTGAGATAATTTTGCTTTGGCCTTGGATTTGCCCTTATTAGACAAAAAGGGAAGATCCAATAAACTTTTTCCGATAACCTCCTGCGGGCTGTAGCCGAGCCAGTCGTTTAACCTCTCGTTTATATCCAGTATATGTCCGTCTATGTCTGAGAGCACAATCAATTCTGGTGAAAGCTCAAATATCTGGCGGTATTTTTTCTCGCTTTCCCGCAGTTGGCTCTCCATTCTTTTGCTTTTGTCGATGTCATGAACCACTGTAATTCTGACAGTTTTACCTTGATACGATGTCATCTTGCCGCGTATTTCGACTTGAAAAGTTGTTCCATCTTTCCTTTGTCCAATGGCTTCATATGGCTTTTCATACCCTGACAGCATATTCTGCTTAACTAATTCTTTGGATTCCGGAGCTATTACGTCTGTACCAAATATTCCAATCAACTCATCAAATTCATACCCAAACATTTCGGCAGCGGTTTGATTGGCATTGATACAAATGCCATTTTCAGAAATAAATACGGCCTCAAATGATGCATCTGCCAATGCACGATAACGTTCCTCATTGTCCCGCAACTCCTTCTCCGTCCGTATGCGCTCGGTAATGTCGCGTCCGAAGCCGCTGACGTATGGCTCACTCTCATCCTGTTTAACCAGAAAAGTGCGGTACTCGACACAATAATCGCTTCCGTCTTTTGCCTGAAAAATGACCACACCTTCTGCATAACCTTGCTTGACGATGTCCCTTAAATATTCGTCTCGAAATAAGTGCCGGGTTTTAGGAACAATGAAATTATCAATGGACTGACCGATCAATTCTTCAAATGTGTAGCCCGAGAGTTGTGAGACGGCGGGATTAACACTCAACAGCCGGCCCTGCAAATCGTGGATCATAACCAGTTCGCTGACCCGGTTAAAAAGATCCCAATAGCTATTTTCCAACGCTTTATTGCTTATTTTCGGCAATTCATAAGTTGTTTCCTTTACCATAGGTACACCTTCCAATTGCTTTTAAAATTCAAAACGCTTCGGTCAAACAAGAAAATTCCTTCTAACCTTGACTTATTGCTGAAATCGATACATATCCATTGCTATTCATATAACATGGAACTGTCAACCAATAGATTAAAATTGCTGTTGCTTGCCTGGTTGCAGATACGGTTTGTTAATCATTTTGTCATCAATAATTGACCCTAAACGACATTTGTTTATCCTAAATTTAGTGCACAAGCATTACCCGGTTTGACATTTTGAGGCGGAACACTTTTGCATTCATGGGGATTCTTTATAGAGAGGACTGAGGACATGAATACGACTGCTTTTTGGCGAAAGCTTTTACTGGGACTGGCCATGCTGGCCCTGATCGGGTTCGGACCCTCGGCATCTGCCGCTGCTGAGACATCCGGCGAGGATAGCACGCAGGGCGAGGGTAAATTCTCCCTTATCGAGGCGGCGCCGGAGCTCTACTACGCGGCCATGCGTTATGATAAATTTTTCGGTGATGCCAACACCGTCCAGGGCGGTATCTTTGAGCGCTCCTACCTGCTCGGTGATCCCGGCGGCTACCGCCAAAAATTTGTTGACCATGGTCTTTACATGGATATCGGTGTAACCCAGTTCCTGCAACGCAATACCTCGGGCGGAAATAATAAGAACACCCGTTTCAACGGCTCCACCGACCTGTGGATTTGGTTCGACACCGGCAAAGCAAACCTTTGGCCGGGCGGCGCGTTTTTTGTGCATGGCGAAGGCCGATGGCGATCGGGCATCAACAATGATGTCGGATCCATCCAGTCGGCCAATTATGACCAGAACTTTCCCGATACGGATTCAAGCAATAATAACTGGGCCCTGTCCCAATGGTACGTTCTGCAAAGCCTGCCCGCAAATTTACTGGTCGGCGCCGGCAAAATGAATTTTGCCTCCTGGGGCGATACCAACCCGCTGGCCAGCCGCGAACGAACTCAGTTCACCTATTCGGGTCTCGTTGTAAACCCCATTCCCGGTGAGTACTTTCCGTATACGACTCTGATCGGATGGCTTAACTGGAAGCCAAATAAAAGCCATTCGCTGACCGGGGTGACCGGCATCAACAATGGCACGGCCACGGCCGAAGCCGGCACCTTTGACACCCTCACCACCAAGGACGTCTCCTTCGTCTTTGATTACGTTTATACCTATGAAATCGCCCAAAGACCCGGTCGCTTCCTGGTGGACCTGGCCTATTCGAACAAGGAGAGAAACAGCTTCGATATTTCCGAGGAGCGGCTGTTCGGGCAGCTTATTGGTGCCATACCCATACAGGAAAAACACAGCAACTATACCCTGATCGGTAACTTTGCCCAGTATCTGTGGGTCAAGGAGGACAGTGAGGGTATCACCCGCAACAATCTTCCGCCGCGCGGTATCGGCATCTTTGGCCGTTTTGGGTGGCACCCCGAAGATCGCAATGTCATTGACGCGTTTTACAGCTTCGGCATCCGGGGAATCGGCGTGTCGATCCCGGGCCGCAACAACGACGAGTGGGGCATCGGCTGGGCCGGGAGCCATATCTCCGACGACCTGCGCGATCTGACCGACGAACTGCGGAAATGGGAGCATGCCTTTGAAGCTTATTACAACTTTATGCTTACCCCGGCCATGCGTCTGTCCGCCAATACCCAGGTCATCCGCCCCGCAGTCGAGGATTTCGACACCGCCTTGACGTTGGGCCTGCGCTTGCAAGTGGATTGGTAGTCAAGGGGTTTATTCGATGTTCATTCGTAGCTTGCCCGGGCCTTCTATGATGCGATCGACGATGTCCTCGAACGCGTTACCCTTGTCAATCAGGATACGTCCGCGCTGAACAAAGCCGGGTTTGAGCACCAGCAGGTTGCGAACACACGCCTGCCCCTCTTCAATTCTTCCCAGGTGGCCGCAGGCCGCACCTTTTTGCAACGGGTCCCCCAAAAGTCCCGGTAACATAAAATTGAGGCTTTCGCGATAGGAATTTTCATAATTCCCTAAACGCCCTTTGTTTATCCTAAATTTAGTACACAAGCATCATATGGTTTGACATTTGTGATAGGAAAAACTTTCTGTATTTTCTTTCAATAAATCAACCCAAAAAGGAGTCCTGCTAAAGTTCACCTTGAAAGGGGGTCCAGTGAAACATAAATGGATAACGAGTGCCGTGTTTATCCTGTGCTGCATGGCCATGGCTATGTCATGGGCAGATATTGCAGTTGCCAGCGAGCCGCACGTGGGCGAGGCCATCGCCTTTCCCCGCAGTCTGGACAGCTATAACGATGCCGATCTGGGCGGCATCGGGGCCATCTTGAAAAACCGTATCCGGCAGGAGCCCTTCAACCTTGTCGCCACCCTGATTTTCATTGTGGCCATTTTGCATACCTTCATGGCCAGCAAGTTTTTGGCCGTTGCCCACAAATGGGAGACGGCCCACGAGGAAAAAATCAAGGCCGGCCAGGTACAACCCTATGCGATTCACCTGGGAGCCAGATTTTTTCATTTTTTTGGTGAAGTGGAGGTCATCTTTGGTCTCTGGGCCGTTGCGCTGGCCGTCGCCATCATTGGATTTTACGACTGGAGCACCCTGGTATATTACGTCAGCCACAAGGTCAACTTCAACGAAGCCATGTTTATCGTGGTCATCATGACCCTGGCATCCACCCGTCCCATTCTGCGGCTTGCCGAGACCGCGATTGGGAAGATTGCCGGATTACTGGGGGGAACGCTCAGCGCCCAATGGCTGACCACAATGACCATCGGCCCACTTCTGGGATGTATTATCACAGAGCCGGCCGCCATCACCCTGTGCGCCCTGTTGCTGGGTCGGAGCCTTTACGAGCTGGAGCCCAGCGACGGATTCAAGTATGCCACCGTGGGCCTGCTGTTTGTCAACATTTCCGTCGGCGGCACCCTCACCAACTTTGCTGCCCCGCCGGTGTTAATGGTTGCCGGCCCCTGGGGCTGGAGCACGGGGCATATGCTGGCCCATTTCGGCTGGAAAGCTTTGGCCGCGATCCTGATTTCCAACACGCTCTATTTTTATGTCTATCGCAAGGAACTGCTTCGACTGGAGAAAAAATTCACGGTGGTGCGCCTGAAGAGTGAAATCCAACAAAAATACCTACAGCACCGGGACATGAATGTCAGGTTCCGGGAAATTCTGTTGACGGTCGATGACGAACTGCAAACCGAAGGCAGGGTTAAAAAGGAAGTAGATACGGTTGAGGCCGAAGTCAAAGGGCGGCTTGAAGAGCGCCTCGTTAAGGAACTGTCCGGTGAAAAGGTGGATGACGACCTTGTCCGCAAGGCCTTTGATGAGCGTTTCCAGGAGATTAAACTACGCGCCCTGCGCGAGGATCTGCCGCGTCTGCTGCCATCGGATAAACGGGCACCATTCCAGGACCCCGACTGGGACACACGCGACGATCCGGTGCCGGCCTGGGTCACCATCGTGCATCTCGTCTTCATGGTCTGGACCATCATCACCGCGCACCATCCGCAGCTGTTCATCGCCGGAATGCTTTTCTTTTTAGGCTTTTCCATCGTAACCGAGCCCTACCAGAATCGTATCAACCTCAAACCGGCGCTGCTGGTGGGGTTTTTCCTGGGTGGGCTGGTATTCCATGGCGGGGTGCAGGCCTGGTGGATTGCGCCGATTCTCGGCAACCTGGCTGAAATCCCCCTGATGATTGGGGCCACCGCTCTGACGGCCTTTAACGACAACGCCGCCATCACGTTTCTGGCCACCCTGGTGCCGGCATTCACGGACGACCTCAAGCACGCAGTCGTGGCCGGAGCGGTCACCGGCGGAGGTTTGACCATCATTGCCAATGCCCCCAACCCGGCAGCGGTTTCCTTGCTCAAAAAATATTTCGCCAACGGAATCGGCGCCGGCGGGATCTTTCGCGCAGCCGCGATCCCCACTGTTGTTATGCTTATGATTTTTTTAATTTTTCGGTAATTAGATCAGGACAAAATGTCAAATATGGCGCTTTGCTTTGCAGGAGGGGGCGGAGCGTCTCAGGTCATCAGATTCAGCTTTTGTTCTGCTTTTGTTTTTTGAAAACGGGCACATAAGTGCCGGGGGGGATCTCGATGCGAATCGGGTCGTTTTTACCTGCTGTTTCGTAATAGCGCGCCAGCACCCGCCGCAGAATGTCGATCTGAATGCTCACGATGGGGTCTACACCGGGGTTGAAGTCCGGCCCGCGACCGAAAACTTCGGCAGCCACAGTTTCTTCTTTGAGTTCAGGGGCTTTACCGGCCAGGGTCCGATTTACGAGATAGTTTAAAATGGCGTTCTGCTGCGGTTTGGCATGAAAATCCGGGCTGGCCAGCATGTGTTCGAGTTGGCGCGCAACGTCGTCCCCACCAGGATTGGGCGATTGAGGGTCTTGAGCCATTCACTATTTCCAGTCAGCGGTTTATGCTCGGTTTATTATTGAACACAAGTTCAAAATTTAATTGAATTGTTATTGAGTAAAGAAGGTGGATAGCATTGCTCCGAATTGCGAAAATTATATAAAAAAGTTAACTTCTTATGTCAACAAATATGCATTAAAAATCAAAAAAACGTCTTCTCCTACATTTTCAAACTGTCAAGATTGAAAAATTGGGCATTTTCCCGTGCATTGATGGTGTACCTAAGAATCGGCACTATGGCAATAAGCGTATTAATATTGGGAACTTCGTGAAAATAATTTATCCTAAAGGCCATTTATTTATCCTAAATTTAGTGCACAGGCATCACCAAACCTTTTATGGGCTTTTGCAGACAGACATCGATAAATAAAAACAATGTCGTAAATTAATCCCTTCATATCACTTTAACCATTTCCACGAAAGGAGGCCTACCATGGCCAAACGCGTTGTCATCGAAACAGACGAATGTACCGGTTGCGAAACCTGTGTAGAGTTGTGCCCGGATGTATTCCAATTCAATGAGGCCGACGAGGTAGCTGAGGTTATCAATGCCGAAGGCGGACCCGAGGACTGCATCGAAGAAGCCATCGAAACCTGCCCGGTGGAATGCATCCACTGGGAAGATTAGTGTCGTGTCCTACAAGTAATTTATATACTCCGGATTGAGCATATCAATCTTCTCTTTCAACCATACGGGTTTCAGGCCACGCATGCCATACGAGACGCAAGGCGAGTCGAGCGGGTGTCAGGTGTCAGTAAACGGATGACAGAGAACAGAAAACAGAGGACAGAAAGGTCGCTTGATCTTGCAGTTTTTCATCTGTGTTCGACCTGGCTTCCTTCGACATGCTCAGGCCCCGAGCACTTCGAGGGGAGCTCGTCGCAGGCTGTCATCTGACCTCTGTCCTATAATAACTGATACCGTGAAACCTGACACCTGCCTGTCCTGCGTAGCCCGAAGGGCGAAGGAGGGAAACCAAAGAAATGGTGTTGTTTAAGGAACTCAACATAGCAAATATATACCAAACGAATTTTGTAACATTTTTAAGGGACAGGACACTAGAACCCACATTAAAAAGCTTAAAAGGAGTTTACCATGTACGGATTTTACGGTCGCCTACTGGCTGTCGATTTGAGCAATAGAGAATTTAAGGTCGAGCCGCTGGCAGATGAGTTCCTGGCGGATAGTCTGGGCGGCAAGGGGCTGGCCACCCGTCTGCTGCTGCAAAGAAACCCAATCGGTGTGGATCCGCTGGCGCCCGAAAATCATTTGATTATCAACACCGGGCCTTTTTGCCAGAGCAGGCTCTGGGGGGGCAGCCGCTATGGCGTTTTCACCAAGTCGCCCCTGACCGGTTTTTATGCGGATGCCTATTCCGGCGGTAAGGTGCCCGAAGCCGTCGATGCGGCCGGCTACGATGCCATCATCCTTTTCGGAAAGGCGGATCAGCCAACCGTCTTATCCATCCATCCTGAAGGGGTTGAATTTCATGATGCCGGCGATCTGTGGGGCGCTGATACCTATACGGCCGAGAAAGAGGCATTAGAACGTTTTGCACCGAACAAGGAAGGCTTTCGCAAACCCGGGGCGGTGGTCATCGGTCCGGCCGGTGAAAAATTGGTCAAATGCGCCCTGATCAACAATGACAAGTGGCGCTGTGCGGGCCGAGCCGGCGTTGGGGCTGTCATGGGGTCCAAACATCTCAAAGGCATCGTCTTCCAGGGCGATCGCAAGCGCGAGCTCGCCAGTCACGACGGCGTCGCAGCATTCGGCAAAACCTTCATGAAAACCCACAAAAAGGAACCCGGCGTGGAAGCGTTCCGCGCCATGGGCACAACCATGGTGGTGGGGCTGACGAATACGGTCGGTGCTTTTCCGGCCAAATACTGGCACCAGGGCACCTGTGACCACTGGGAAAAAATTAGCGGCGAAACCTATCATGCAGAGCATGAGATCAAGCCCAATGCTTGTGCCAAATGCTTCATCGCCTGCGGGCGTATGGCCACGCTCAGCAAAGGCCGCCATAAGGATCTGAAGCTTGAAGGCCCGGAGTACGAGACTATCATGGTTTTTGGCGGTTTGTGCATGGTCGATGATATGGCGGAAATTGTATATCTCAATGACATCTGCGACCGCCTGGGCATGGATACCATCACGGCCGGCAATCTATGCGGTTTTACGATAGAGGCCAAAGTCCAAGGCCGGCTCGATTATGATATCGATTACGGTGAGGTGGACAAGATCGCCGATTTGCTCGAGAAAATTGCTGCGCGTGAGGGCATCGGCGACATCCTGGCCGACGGCATCGTTGCCGCGGCCCGTGAATGGGGCGCTGAGGATTTGGCCATTCACGTTAAAGGCATGGAACCATCCGGTTACGATCCCCGGGTGCTCAAAGGCATGGGGTTGTCCTTTGGCACCTCACCCAGGGGTGCTTGTCACTTGCGAGCCACCTTTTATAAGCCCGAAATCGAAGGCAAGAGTCCCCCTGAACAGATCGAAGGCAAGGCTGAAATTTTCACCGACTATGAGGATCGCATGAACATTTTTGACACGCTGATCCTGTGTCGTTTCTACAGAGACCTTTACCAGTGGGATGATTTGGAAGAAACGATAGAACTGGTCACTGGTCGGCGTTTTTCAAAACCGGAGCTTCGTGCTATGGCGGCTAAAATTGCCACCATGACGAGGCAGTTCAATATCAACGAAGGCTGGCAGCCTGAGGACGATCTGCTGCCCAAAAGATGGCACGACGAACCGCTGCCGTCGGGCCATTCCATTACAGCCGAACAGATGGATTATATGCTTAAGGATTACTACCGGTTGCGCGGGTGGGACAGCCGGGGTGTTCCTGAAAGCTAGCAAAAAAATCCGGGTTTGGAAAGAGCCCGGATTTGTTGCACCCTGCAGGGTGTTCAGGTGATCTCCGTTATACGCAGTGTTTAGGTTTCAGGTGTCCCGCCTTCGCTTAAAAGCTACGGCGGACAAGCAGTTTTCAGCAAACAGATGACAGGGGACACAAGACAGCACCGAAAACAGATAGAAAAGCTTCTCCACTAAATTAAGGAGGCATAAAATGAGCATGTTTTGTTATCAATGTCAGGAAACTAGAGGTGGGATTGCCTGTACAGGAAAAAAAGGCATTTGCGGCATTTCTGAAAATTGTGTGAATCTTCAGGATCTTACTCTGCATCTTGTCAAAGGAATGGCATTATTCAGCACCAGAGCAAGAGAGAAGGGAATAGAAAGTGATAAATTAAATAGATTTATCATTGAAGTTTTGTTTGAAACCGTCACCAATGTCGTTTTTACCGAAGAGGTCTCCATAGACAGAATCACCAAAGCACTGGAATTAAGAGAAGAGATAAAACAGGCCTATCTTGCCGCCGGAGGAGAGCTTCCTGATGATCTTCCGTCCTGTGCTACCTGGACCGGCACACCGGACCAATATTTAGAAAAAGCCAACTCTCTTTCAGGCCAGATAGATGCCCCTGACGAAGATACAAGATCGCTCAGGTCTCTGGTCGTTTATGGCCTCAAAGGGATGGCTGCCTATACAGACCACGCCTTTCATTTAGGATATGAAGATGCCAATATATATGCGTTTACACAAAAGGCGCTGGCCGCTTTAACGGATGATTCACGATCGCTTGATGATAATATCGCCCTTGTGGATGAAACCGGGAAATTCGGAGTAGCTGCCATGGCGCTTTTGGACAAGGCCAATACCGAAACCTATGGCACTCCGGAAATATCAACGGTTAATCTGGGGGTGGGAAGCAATTCGGGCATCCTGATCAGCGGACATGATTTAAAGGATCTGGATGAATTGCTGAAACAATCTGAAAATAGTGGCGTTGATATTTATACCCATGGCGAAATGTTGCCGGCCCATGCTTATCCCTTGCTAAAAAAATATGAGCACCTGAAGGGTAACTACGGGGGGGCATGGCATGAGCAGAAAAAGGATTTTGAATCCTTTAACGGCCCGGTTTTATTGACCTCCAATTGTCTTGTTCCGCCAATAGACAGTTATAAGGAAAGACTTTATACAACAGGATTGGTAAGGTTTGATGGTGTCTCCCATATTGAAGACAGGCAAGCGGGTGCCGAAAAAGACTTTTCAAAGATCATCGAACAGGCCAAGGCTTGTCCTGCTCCCGAGGAAATCGAAACCGGCCAAATTACCTGCGGCTTTGCCCACGAACAGGTTCTATCACTGGCAGAAAAAGTGATCGATGCGGTTAAAAGCGGTGCCGTTAAAAAATTTGTTGTCATGGCAGGATGTGACGGCCGGATGAAAAGCCGTGAGTATTACACTGAATTTGCTGAAGAATTGCCTTCAGATACCATTATCATGACAGCGGGATGTGCTAAATTCAGATACAATAAGCTAAGTTTAGGTGATATCGGTGGTATCCCGCGAGTGCTGGATGCCGGGCAATGCAATGACTCATATTCTCTGGCCGTGATCGCTCTCAAGCTTAAGGAAGCTTTTGGATTGGAAGATGTTAATGAACTCCCCATTGTCTATAATATTGCCTGGTATGAACAAAAAGCGGTGCTTGTTCTGCTTGCTTTGCTGTCCCTGGGAGTCAAAAATATCCATCTCGGTCCAACCCTCCCGGCCTTATTATCCCCCAATGCACTCAACGCACTGATTGAGAATTTTGGAATGAGTGGAATTTCTACTGTAAGGCAGGATATGGAAAGATTTATGGCGTAGATTGGGAAAAATCATCAACCATAATCTTAGCTGTGGCTACGGAATCTACATATCATCGATGACCATCGCATTGCAATCATTCATGGCCCGTTCAACGATATTTTTATAATAATCGATCTGTTATCGGATCCGGTCGGTATGATACATCGCAAGTTTGTTTTATTTATTTTTTGGAATTTTTACCCTAAACAAGATTTATTTATCCTAAATTTAGTACACAGCCATCAAAATATTAATTAATGAAGAAGCGACCTTTTTACCACTTGGCATTGTTTCTGCTAAACACGACTCATTTAAGTAATTTTAGTAAACAACCATCAACATAATAATTAAAGATCTTTCTTTAATCTTTAAATTCGGAGGTGCAATCATGACGACTGAAATACCGGAATCTGAGGACCAGCAAGATCAGAGCGAGGCCCCCGAGGACGAGGCCAGCGAACCCGAAGCCTCACCCGCCAAGGAGCGCGGGGATGGGCTGGACGACCCCTCTCGACGCTCTTTTTTCAAACGGGTGGCCATCGGCGGCGGCATCGCCCTGGCCGGCGGCGGCCTCACTTACGCGGGAGCCAAGGTCGCCATCCAGGGGCGCGCCAAGGACAGCGTGGACGACATCATCAAGACGGAAGGTACCATAAAGCCGATGGACCAGCGGAACGTGATCCTAACCTTTGCCACCAGCAAGGCGCTCAACGAGAAGTATCCCGAGCGCAACGAGCAGTACAGCCGGCTCCAAAATAAGAAGTTCCACTTCTACGAGGGCGCGTCGCATTTTGAGCACCGGGTGCCGTGGGACAACAGCAAGCCGGGCTACACCCAGCTGGATAAAGCCCTGCACCACGCGGCCTGGAACCCGCTCCACGCGGCCGAAACGTGGACCATGGCCCACGCCAACCCCAATACGCGCCTGCTGAGCTGGGATCAGTCGGACGTGGAGAAGGAGAAATATGAGTTCAAATCGAAGCGGGAGGCGGCCTGGGCTATCAAGAGCGCGGCGCGGGTCTGGGGTGCGGTCCGCTGCGGCATCACGAGGCGCGACAAGCGCTGGGACTACGACCCGCTCTATGACATCACGAACTCGCGTACCCTGAGCTGGGAGCGGGACTTTCCCTTCGAGCCCAAGACCGTGATCGTGATGGCGATGCCCATGGACTATGACGCCATGGCCACCGCACCCGCCTGGACCGCTGAGGCTGCCATCGGCCATGGCTATGTCGTTATGGCCCAGATCTCCAATCAAGTGGCCAAGTTCCTGCGCGGCCTGGGCTACCACGCCGTTGGCGCCGGCAACGATCTGGGCATGAGCGTGGCTTATGGCGTCGCGGCGGGGCTTGGCGAAGCCGGGCGCCACTCGCAGTTGATGGTGCCCGGTGTCGGCCCCCGCGTGCGCCTCTGCAAGGTCTACACCGACTTCGAGTTCGTCGAATACGACAAGCCCCACGACTGGGGCATGGCGAAGTTCTGCCTGAGCTGTGGCGAGTGCGCCAAGGCCTGTCCTTCCGGGGCGTTACCCCTGGTCGAAGACCCGGGCAGCGGTTGGGGTTATCAACCCCAATACGAGCACAGTGATGAGCCCGGCTATACCTGGAACAACCATGCCGGGGTGCTGAAGTTTCATAGCGATGCCAAGAAGTGCTTTGACTTCTGGCTCGAGAACGACAGCGCGTGCGGCAACTGCGTCACCGCCTGTACCTACAACGAGCCCGACTACTGGCACCATTGGCTGAGCATGGCCTCGACCACGGTGGCACCGGGTTTCCTGCATACGCTGATGTCCCATATGCATCCCATGTTCGGGTACGGCGCCACCGGCGATCCGTCCAAGGTAAAGAAGTTCTGGGAGACTGGTAAAGGCATGCGCGTCAATTCGAGCATGAAGAACAACATCGGCACAGCCGGCAGAAGCTAAAGGAGATAACAATGGAAAGTATTCAATGGTTTGTTTTGGGAATACTGTTCACGCTCTGCGTGTTCGGTTTCGCATATGCATCAGTTCGAGTCAAGGCACCGTGGTATGCCTGGGCCGTGTTAATTGGCGGTGCCTTCATGGTGATGTTCGGTATCGCCTGGGCCGGCTCTTCCTTCCACGAGGACATCCCCACCTCCGGCGCTTTGGGACTGACGCTTTTTACCGGACCGGGGATCGTCGCCATGGTCCTCGCCTATCGTTATTGGGTGGCGCCGGGCCTGAAAGGGGGCTGAACATGGCAACCAGTGAAGGATTCAAGGCTGTTTGGGAGCGGCTGGCGTTTCCGCTCGGGTTCGCCACCCTGGTGATAGCATTTATCATCGGCCAGATTGCGGCCAAGCCCGATTACCAGGCGTTGCTCCAGGCGCTGCTGGCCGACCACAAGCTCACTCGCGTGACGGAGGCCGAAGGCGGCCAGATCGTGTTTCGCGACGAGACCGAGGGCAACTTTGTGGTCATTTCCGAAGCCGAGGGATACGGCGGCCCGCTGATCATCGGGATCAGGGCCAGCGCAGAAGGCAAGATCGCCGAAATCCTCGATCTGCGCAACAAGGAAACCCCGGCCTATTTCGAGAAACTGAAAAGGAATCAATTCTTCCGCCAGTTTGGCGGCAAAACGGTGTCCGCCGACTTTCTGCTGGACGAGGACATCAATGCCGTGTCGGGGGCGACCGTATCTTCCCAGGCCTTCACGACGGCCGTGCGCAATGCCATGCACATCGCCGCCACCGAGCATTTCAAGCTCAAGCCCACCTGGAAGCAGCCGGCATGGAACTTCGGCGTGAAAGAGATCGGGCTGATTGCGGTTTTCGCCCTGGCCTTCATCGTGGCCTTTGCCAAGGGTCAGCCGGCGAAATGGGGCCGGCGGGCAATGCCGTTTGTGTCCCTGGTTTTCGTGGGCCTCTACACGAACTCGTCCGTGTCGATCGGGCAATTGTCCGGAATCGTTATGGGCTATATACCGGATTTCCGGGAGCACACCCTGTGGTGGATCATGATGATCGGCGTGTTGGGCAGCCTGGTGATTGTGGGCAGAAACATCTATTGCGGGAATGTCTGCCCATTCCAGTACGTTGAGCGGGGCCTGAATAAGATCAGCGGCATCAATCTGGCCGTCAAACCCGG
>JASJCE010000442.1 GCA_030066155.1 Desulfobacterales bacterium
TGGCCCGGACACGCAAATTTGCAGATCAATCCAGGCGAAAACAATCGGCGCAAAAATCGAAGAAACGCAAAACTCGGGCTGCGCAGCGGCGCAAACCGGCCCAAAAACGCGGCCGAAAGAAATAGTTACCGGCAAAAGACAAAGAATTTATCCGAGGAGAAACCGTGGCTGACTACGAACTGGCAGGCTTTGAAACCTGGTTAAATAATAACTCCATAGCCGTCGAAGCATTGAATGTGTACGCCGACTGAAAGGGGGCTTTTCTTTAGTGAATAAGAAAGCTAAAGAAAATCCTTCGGGCTCATCGGTGTCTGCTGATTTGGCCCGGAATTTCGTAACGGACTTAATTGCAGTAAATTGTCAACCCTAGTCCCCAAATAGACCGCCTGGAGGCAACCCTATGAAATTAAACGAAATCGAGAAAGCTTTGCAGGAAGCGCTGACTGGAGATTCCCTGACCCTATCGACGGCCACCTGTCGCTCCCCGGCTGTAGACGGTCTGCTGGCAAAAGTCGATCGGCCTGACGGCTTGATTCTGACCGGTGTCAAACTCGGCGTCGACCAGGACACCCTGGTGCTGGCCGGCAGCGGTTCGCTTCTGGGGACTGAGGCTGCGATACGCGCCGTCTTCGCGTCATCCGGCGAGACCGTGACGGTACACATTGTAGCCGCATTGCCCGATGCCTGGCGCTTTAGCGACAGTTTTCCCGACCTGCCGGGCTATATCGATTTCACCCCGGGACAATCCTCCAACAACCCGCATCCTTCTTTTTTTAATGACTTGGTTTTGGATCAGGCCTTCTTCATTCTGGCCGAAGTGCCCGTCTCGCTTGAAGAGCACGCCGTCACAGCGCCGACGGGGTTGAGTTTTGCGGCGCGAGTTCGTCCCGACGGGCCCCTGTCCCACTTAAATTCCCTGCTGTCCGTCGAATCGTTGGTCTTGAACGGCGCTATTAATCTCGATGGCGATTTGTCTGCCATCGATCTTTCCGCTGCCGTATTGCCAGGGCCCGCAGTGGGTCCGATCCAATTCGAGGATGTCTGCATTCGGCTTCATTCAGCAGTGCGAACTGACGCTGATGGAACACAGCCGCACATTGAACTCAGCGCCGGATTGCGGCTGGGTGCCCAAGCCTCCATCACCCTGGCCGGTCAGTTATTGATCGGCCATGAAGGCCCTATCGAAATCACGGCCTACGGAGACGGATTGTCGTTGCCCGGCATCGGCGACCTGGCGGCGCTGATCGGCGGTGATGAGATGCTGCGGGAGTTGCCGTCCGCCCTGCAAAACGCTCAGGAAGTGCAGATTGACAAGGCGGCCGTCACCCTCGACCTACAGCAGGTGGCCCTGGAGCGCGTGGAGCTTGATCTCGCAGCCAGCGGCAGTTGGGCCCTGTGGCCCGGCGTATTGGAACTCCAGACCTTTGAAGCCCGGCTGAAGGTTGTGAAGCCGTTTGACAAGATCCAGCGCCGCATGAATGTCAGCATCAGCTCCGACACCGAGGTGCTGGGCCTCGGCATGGCCCTGTTAATCGAACTGCCGGCTTTGACAGTCAGAGGAGGGCCGCAAAAAATAAAAAAAATTAAACTGGCCGCAGTCACGAGCAAAATGCTGCCTGCAGCGCTGCCACTGCCCAAATCGCTGGTCGTTTCTAATTTTGGCTTATCATCGGATATCAGGCAACACCGCATGAGTCTGGACATGGCCCTGGAGGGCGAATGGCCGATCAAGTTGGGCGCAAGTTCGATCCGGGTCCGCGAATTGGGCCTGGCAGTTGAGATTCAGGGACAGACGTTGGGCCGGTCAACCGCAGCTGTCAGCGGCGTGGCGGACTTTGCGGGGGGTGACATCCGGGTTTTTGCCCAACTGTCGGCCGGCGGTGACTGGGATCTGTCGGTTCAGCTGCCGCCACTCAACCTGGCGGCCCTGATCGAAGCGGCAGCCGGCAAATTGGGACTGCTTGCGGATTTGCCGCCCCTGACGATCGCAGATGGCTACATTTCTTCTTCGTCCGTCCAGGGTAAATTCGAAATTTCCGGGCGCTGTCTTGAAGATTGGGAGATCGTTCTCGGTGCAGCCACTTTCAACATTTCGGATCTGGCGCTGTCCATGGCGTACCTCGCCGGTCCCAAACAGGCAACCGGGCAAATTAGCGGGACGTTGCAGTTGGACGACACGACGGTCGGCGTCACAGTCGAGATGGGTGATGCGCTGGTTGTGGCAGGCACCATCCCACATATCAGCCTGTCACGTCTGGCCGAGAATTTTTTCGACCAGATTGGCTTGCCGGCGGATTTGCCTGACCTGGCACTAAGCGACACTGCCTTGACCATCACCCCGCATACCGGTGAATTCAGTCTGGCTGCCGAAAGCGCCAATTCTTGGCGAATTTCCCTGGGCGCTGCGGGTCTCGAAATGCGAAATCTGCGTCTGGCCGTGCAGCGGACGGCAGTGGGCAAAGGGAAAATGGCCACGACGGGCCGCATCGAGGGCCTGGTCACCATCGCGGGCCTCGAGGTATCGCTGGCTTACAACTTTCCGGGTGATTTTGTTCTTGCGGCTCGACTGCCGACCCTGTCGCTTTCACCGCTGCTGCAGGATCTATGCGGCAGTGAAATCTTGCGTGACGTGCCCATCCCGAGCAATTTACTTGACCTCAAATTATCGGAAATCACTCTCGTTGCGGCGCCGCAGGCCGGCACGTTTGCCCTGGCAGGAAGATCCCGCTTCGGACAGACCGAATTTCTGGTTAAGCGCATCAAGGGCGGCAAATGGGGATTCTGCGTTGGATTTTTGCCGTCGCCGTCGTGGAAATTTTCCGAGATATCCCCGGAATTGAAAATGCTGGACAGTCTTAATTTATCCAATACGGCGCTGATCCTCTCTTCGGCCAGGGAACGCGACCTGGCGCTGGAAAATATCCGGGTGCCGCGGGAGGACATGGAGGTTGTGCCCGGGCTCAACATCTTCGCCGACATTGACCTGCGCGGACTTGGGGCCGACCAGGTCCTCGGCATTGAGCAGTTGACGGTCTATGCCGCCCTCGGCGCCAAACCGGCGGATCTGGCCTTGGAAGCCTCTCTTGAGGCCGATATCGCACTGGGCAGCGGCGTGGTATTCGGCGATGTCAGGCTGCGTCTGCGACCGGCGCCGCCGAACTTTTCCCTGGCCCTGCTGGGATCCATTACGGCCCTGCTTGACAACCGCGAGATGCACTTTACCGGCGCCATGCAGGTGGCACCGCGCAGCGCGACCTTTGCCGGGACCATGGAGGGACTTTGGCGAAATCCGTTCGAGGCCAAGGGCATTGCCGTGGCGGACATGGCCCTGGAGATGGGACTTGGTTTCGCACCCCTGCTGCCGACGCTCGGTATTGCCGGCAGTCTCCAGATCGGTAATTTTCAAGGCCGTGCCGCAGTCAAGTTCGACGCCGCCATGCCCAGCCGCAGCATGCTGGCGGTTGAATTTAATCGGTTGTATCTGATGGATATCATCGGCGCCTTTTGCGCCCCGGCACTTGTCGGCGCGATCCCCCGCCAAATCGCCGCCACCGTGCTGGACATCGGCTATGAGGACGTCAAGATTTACATCGTGCCCCAGGAAACCCGGATCGGTGAGATGGTTTTCGAGCAGGGTATTACCCTTCAGGGCACCATGATCTTCTGGGGGCTGAGAGCCTTCGGCTACATGAACATCGATTATGTGCAGGGGATTGTGGTTCGGGCCGAGGTTGACCCCATCGACTTAGGGGTATTGAAAATTCAGGGGGCCGGCAAAAAAACCAAGGCTTCGCTGTATCTGGAAGTAAAGCCGCGCCAGGTGCCGGTGATCGACATCGCCGGTGCCGTCGAATTGCTGGGGATACGCGCTGAAACCCAGCTGCAACTGTCCGAAAGCGGGTTTTTCTTTACCGTGGCCGGCAGCTTGTTCGGTGGTATGTTTGCAGCAGTCCTGGAGGTGTCGGGCAGCCGCTTCCAGCAAGGCGGCAATTTTTATGTCAAGGCCGCCATGAAAAACGACCTGTTTGCCTATCTGCGACGTGAAGCCACCGCAGCGATTCAACAGGCGACCTCCGGAGCGGTGGCCAGCCTGTCCCGGGCGCAACAGGACATTTCCGCCAAACAACAGGAGGTCAATAAATTGTTCAATGAAGTAGAGCGATTGCGCGCCACTGTGCGGGCCGAACGCGAACGCGATCGAAGGCGCCTGAAGGAGGCGCAGCGGGCGGTCAGCAACGCCCAGGCCGAAGTGAACAAGATCCAGGGGGAAATCAACAAAGCCAAAAACACGATCAACTACCATAAAGGCCGAATTGCCGCCAAGCGGCGCTGGTACAACAAGTCAAAGTGGTATCAAAAATCCTACCGCTGGGCCGAATATGCAGCCGAGGCATCCTGGCGCGGAGCGGCGATTACCGGTCTCTACACCGCCATCGGCACCCTGGAAGCAGCCAAATGGACCGCTATCGGTATCCTGGAGGCGGCCAAGCTGACGCTGCGGGGCCTGGAAGAGGCCACCAAACTGCCCATCGATGCCGACCCGCGGATTCTCGGGGTACTGGCCCTCTGGGGCACTGCCACGGCCGCCCTGGAAACCGCGAAGGGCTTCCTGGAAGGCGTGAAACTCACCCTGGGAGCGATGGGGGAGGTGGCTCAGTTCATTGTCGATGCCGGGCTCGGCGGCATCCTCGACATTCGGGCGGCCTACTTCGAAGGGCGTCTCGATACCCTTGACGGCGGCCAGGTGGCAATGGCGGTAACCCTCAGTTTTATGGGCGGCAAGCCCAAGACCTTGACCCTGGCTTTTGATTTCGGCAGTCCGGCCAGGGCAGCCCTGTCGCTGGCGAACGCGCTGCTGCCGGGAGGGCGATAGCGTGTTTATCGGAATGTCAAAATTTAGTAGCTTAAACCGATTTATTTGATCAACTCCGGATGTCCCGGAAGTCCAAATGTCCCTTTCAACGAAAGTTTGAATACGAGCGACAAAATTTTGCCACTTTTACACGGATTATTAAAATAGATTAAGCGCAAAAAAAAATATTAAAGACCCGCATGTTTCCCCCTACATCCTTAACCGGGCGCCTCCATTAATCCTTTTCTTTTGATGATTCGCCGCAGGCGATTATCTAATTTCCGATGGCATAAAATTTGCTTTAAAACTTACCCGGTCCAGACCCAAAGCTAAACCTTTTTTGAGGAGCAAAAATCTTAATTGGATTGTCTGGTTAGAGGCGGATGTCATTTTTACGAAAACCGCAGCTGGAAATAGATTTTTCCATAAAAAATTGTAATAATTGTAAATATTTATAATCAAAAATGGTTAAGAAATATTCACTTCAGCCGATAATAAAAACATGATCCCCGTTGGATTGAAGGAAATTTTTCAATTCAGCCTTATCAGAAAATCAAAAGGAAATAATTAATTCCGATTTCCACAGCAAGGAGGAGTATATCATGAAACGGTTTCCGTTTATTATCCTGACGCTTATCGTGGCAATTTCCATTACCGGAGGTTGCGCTACCATGGAAAAGATTCCCGTACCAAAAATCACAGGCGGCTCTAAAAAGGCCGACAGCGATCTGTATCGCAAGGTCCCGTCTTCCATGCGGGCTGATGTCAAAGAGGCCGAGTATGATCTCAAGCGCGCCAAAGCCAATGCACTTCAAGCCGATAGAAAACTAACCCTCTCGGAGATGAAAAAGGAACGGGAGATCCTGAGAAATAAGTATGCCAAATACAATAAGAGCTTGTCAGAAGTATTGGTCGAAAAGGCCAATATCAATCTTGAAATCAAAAAACTGCAGGCCATTGATAATTCAAATCTCGGTGACCGGGCCGGCAATATTAAAGGCATTGCCAATTTGAAGACCAAAAAGCTGGACACTGAAACCGATGAAATTAAAATCAAAGCGGACATGGATATGACGAATTTAAAAATCAAAGAATTAAACAAAAAAATCAAGGCTCAGGATAAAAAGATCAGCAAAAAGTAATTTGGGTGTCAAAACCCATACCCATATCCGGGGCAAACCCCACTCGCTTTTGCAGAGAGGAGAAATCCATGCGTATTAAAATTCATTCTTTCGTTTTATTGGCAGCAATTGCTTTGCTGCTCAGCGGCTGTGCAGCAAAGATATACGGAACGGTTGAATTGGTCGACGAGCAAATGAAGCCGATCGAAGGGGAAAGCCCGCAGGGCACCGTCGTTCACATGATAAATACCACCGCCACCCTGGACCAGGCTTCGATCGCATCTATCGCGGACGAAAAGGGAGAATTCGAGTCCGAAAAGGATGCCCTGAAACCGGGAACATACCGGGTTGAAGCCAGCCGAATCGGGTATCAAACCATGACCGAAACCGTTGAAATTAAGGGCAGCACCCGTAAAAAGTTCGCTTTTAAACTCAAAAAAATTGACGAAGGCCAACGCAAGTCAATTGAAAGCCTTTCTTCAGATGCCGACAAAATCGTAAATCCAGGAGAAGTGAATATCCAGCCGCCCGGCATGTAGTCTCCGATAACCACTTGTGCAAAATAAAATCGCCTGTCCCTAAATCGAATCGGTGAGTTGATTCTATAATTTATAGTATCGCACCTTTTCAGAGCAGCATTCCACCGGGCGGTAGACACTTTAGGAGGAACTCATAATGGTCAAATCAGCCATAAATTTCACC
>JASJCE010000443.1 GCA_030066155.1 Desulfobacterales bacterium
AAAATTTGTCTGTTGCGGGTTGTCTGTGGTTTGTGGAATGGATTCGATTTTTATTATTTTTATTTAGACAGGATTTACAGGATTATCAGGAATTTTTTCGCCTGCGGCGAGTGGCCTTTCGGCCGAAGGCCGCCTAATCCTAACGATCCTGTTGATCCTGTCCAATTTTTTCTTTAAAAAAGGAGTCCATTCCTTACCCTCGCAGGATACCACCAGCAGGAGAAATCCCATTTGCGACGAGACCACCGTCCGTATTTTATCAAGAAGGCCTACCTGAAGTTCCAGGAATTTTACGTGAATCATTTCGTGCGTCCCCAGTTGGAATCATTGGGCGACGGATCCACGTTTATACGGCCCTGGCATGTGGAGATTTTCGGCGCCCCGATCGAACTGGGTGATTTTGTTAATGTGGTGGCATCATCCGATATGACCGTCCGGCTGGCCATCTGGTCCGAAAAGTCGGGCCGTGGTCGGATCACGGTCGGCAAATACTGCTTGATTTGCCCCGGGGTGCGAATAGGTTCGGCGCATGAGATAAGGGTTGGCGACAACTGCATGATTGCCAGCAATGCCTATCTGACCGACTCGGACTGGCATGATATCTACAATCGAATATCCATCGGCAAGACCGCCCCCATTCGGATCGAAAACAACGTCTGGATCGGTGACAGCGCCATCATCTGCAAAGGGGTAACGATTGGAGAGAACAGCATCGTCGGTGCCGGCGCCGTGGTCGTCGACAGTATTCCCGCCAACTGTGTGGCGGCGGGTAATCCGGCTCGTATCGTCAAGCATCTCGATGCAGGGCGACCCATTACAACGCGGGCCGATTTTTTTTCCGAGCCGGAGAAGCTCATCCAGGGATTTGATCAAAGCGATCGGGAACTGTTGCGCGACAATACGCTGCTGCATTGGCTAAAGACCCTGTTGTTTCCGACGAAAAATGACTAAAGGTATTTCGATTTCGGATTTCGGATTTTAAATCTCGGATTGATAGAGCAAATAGCAGAGTGCAGGTGTCAGGTTTCAGTGTTCAGGTTTCAGGTTTCGGGTGTCAGGATTGAGAGGGCAGAGGGCAGAAAAGGCAAGTTATTTGTTATTCGTTATTGGTTCTTTTTGGATGACGATTGTCAATAAATGAAACTTACGAACGCCCAACACCCGCCTGCCATGCATAATGAGTTGGATCAAACTAATCATTTGAATAAAAACGTAAGGTCAGTGGCATACCGATAGCCGAATTAAAGGCATTGCGGGCAGGTCGAACGTCCAACGTCGAACGTCGAATAATGTATTCTATCAACTTAAAACGAGCAATGTGCGGCCCCTATTTTGCTTCAGTGAATACACATTTGAGAAATCGCCCCGATAGACACACGACAAGCTTGGACGCAGACTTCTCGAAGGCATAAATTGGTTCATCAATTAAAATCGATAGAGCGCAGCCTCCGGCTCGTAGGGGATTTGGCGCCTACGCCTCGGAGAGCATTCTCCACATTGGACGTTCGATGTTGAACGTTTAATCTCTGTAAATTTAAGCTAAACGAAGTTTCACGCGAGCCAATCAAAAAAGCTCTGCGTGCTCTGCGAAATATTTATTCGATAGAATTCCATCAACCTTGAACCTTTTAACCTTTATCCCTGAACCCAGAACCTTGAACCCGGAATCCCGAAACCTGAACACTGACACCCGAAACCCGAACACTGAAACCTTACGTCATTGCCAACCCTTTATCAAAGTACTCTCCTGGTGGCCTACTAGCCGGGCGGGTCGTTTTCGTCCTCATCATTATGGTCATGGCGGTGGTGTAAATCCGGCCAGTGGTCGTGGGCATGCTTTTGAGGTTTGTGTTTGTGCCAGTGCTCATGGTTTTCCGCTTTTGCGCCGTCTTCGTGGGTGTGGTCATGATGGCTTTCATCGTGGCGGTGACGATGCTGGTGGGACATCGCCGTATGTCTGTGAACATGTTCGTGCTTGTCGCTGAAGAGAATCACAAGCGACAGGACAATAATGAAAGCCGCCCCTGCCTGGGCGGCCGTAAAGCGCTCTCCGAGAAAGGTGACAGACAGCAGCAGGCCGAAAAACGGCGCGACCGAGAAGATCATCTGGCTGCGCGTGGCGCCCAGACCCTGTGCGGCGGCAATATACAACCAGATGCTAAGCCCGTAAGATAATCCTCCGACAACGAGGGCTGCCAGAATACCGGTCGTGCTGCCCGCTCCACCGGCTATCAAACCGCCCACCAACAGATTGAACAATCCGGCAACGATGCCCTTCCATAGGGTCGTTTGGGCCGGGGATATTCCGTCGATAAGTGCGGTAAGGTGATTGTCAAATCCCCAGCATAAGCAGCCCGAAGCGATCAGCATCACGGCAATGCCGCCGCCGCCGCCCTCGAATCCTGCCAAGAGGATAGCGGCAACAAGGGTGCCCGCGGCTGCCACCCACCCTCGCAGGGACAGCTGTTCTTTGAATACATAGTGCCCCAAAATGACGGTGGCCACGAACTCGAGGTTGAGCCACAATGATACGGATCCGGCACTGGCCGCTTTCAAGCCGAGCAATAGTAGCAGCGGCCCCGTGATTCCGCCCAGCAGGATTGCTCCGGCGAGCAGCCGAAATGTCGACCGACCGGCCTGCCAGGGCCAGCGAAATGCGGCTTCTTTAACGACCAGCGGCAGAACTCCCAGTGCCGCACCCAGATAAAGGAGCCCTGCCAGCACCTGAGCCTGGATATCACCCAACAGGGCTTTGCTGGCCGGCGTTGCCGCTCCGAACAGAAAAGCTGATGCCAGGCCTGTGCCGACATAGACGGCGGTGGTTTGTCTTTGAGTCTTTGTCGCCATTAATCCGAAGCAGTAACCGGTGATCAATTTTAAGACGTTTTGACTTAAATATCTCGCAGAGCCCGCAGAGCACACAGAGCTTTTTTGATTGTTCTCCGAGAACTCTGTGAGAGATTAAGGAATTTTCCTAATTTTTCTTTTCCGATCAGACTGGATCCTCGCGGCCAGAGGTCCGCCTACAGCGTAACACCAAAAAGCCTGTATCCGCCACTGCCATCTGCTCTCTGCCCTTTGTCCTTCCTCTAATAACCAATAACAATTAACAAATAACCATTCTTTCCGTCCTCTGTCCTCTATCCTCTGACATCTGCCTCCTGACACCTGAACACTGAACACTGAAACCTGAAACCTGTCTTCTGTCTTCTGACACATGAACACTGAAAACCAAAACCAAATGAACATTGAATATTGAGAATTGAATAATTGATGAAGTTGGCCTCCGAGGTGTAGGTGCTAAAATCTCTGCGAGCCGGAGGCGTCGCTCCATCTATTTATAATCTAAAATTCGATAGTATTCCTTCAACCTTGAACCCTGAACCTTGAACCTTTGAACCTTTATTCCTGAAACCTGAAACCTTTTCCCCTGAATCGGTTAACCTCGGGGCTCACACCCCGTCCAACGCCTGCTCGAGGTCGCCAATCAGCAGATCAGCATCCTCGACTCCGACGGACAGCCGCACGAGGCTTTCACTGATGCCGGCTTTGGCGCGGTTTTCCGGACTGAGCGCTGCATGGGTGTTGGTGATGGGCTGATTGGCTAAACTGGAGACACCGCCCAGACTGGTAGCGAGCTTGATTACCTGCAGCCGATCCATAAACGACTTGGTCTGATCGAAGTCCCGGTCGATGTCGAAACTGAGCATCCCGCCGAAGCCGCTCATTTGCCGTTTGGCGATTTCATGATCAGGATGGGATGGCAGGCCCGGATAGTGCACGGCTTTGATTTTTCGATGATCCTTCAAATATACCGCCACCGTCATGGCGCTGTCGTTTTGTTTTTGAATGCGCAGATCCAGTGTCTTAAACCCCCGCAGTGCCAGAAAAGCACTCATGGGATCCATGATGCCCCCCAGGATTTTGCGATAGGTCCAAATCTTGTCGAAATACTTTTGGTGGCAGCATAAAAAGCCGGCCGTGATGTCGTGATGCCCCCCCAGGTACTTGGTCGCGCTGTGAATGACGATGTCCACGCCCAGGTCAAACGGTCGTTGATTTACCGGTGAGGCAAACGTGCCGTCGAGTATCACAACCGCGTCGACCCCATGGGCTGCCCGGGCTAGCGGTTCAATGTCCGCGATCCGCAGCAGGGGATTTGTCGGGGTTTCAAGGTACAGAAGTGACGCACCCTTCTTCAGTTCCTCGATAATCTTATCGGTTTTCCAGCAATTGGCAAAAACCGTCTCGATGTTAAAATTCGCTAATACATCGTTCAGCAGTTCAAATGTTCCGCCGTAAATTTCCCGGCTGGCCACCACCCGGTCACCGGAATTCAGCTGGGCCATGACGCCTGTGGTAATCGCCGCCATGCCCGAGCCAAAACCCAGGGCTTTCGCATAGCCTTCCATGTCCGCCATTTCATTTTCGGCTTCAACAACCGACGGATTATCCCATCGGGAATAGATGTAGCCGCTGCGCTGTTGGACGACATCGATCAGATCATCGGAGCTGTCGAATTTATAGGTCGCTGTGAGATGGACCGGCGGTATGACGGGTTTTCCTTTCAATTTTATCCCCCCTAATTTAACCGCCCTCTATGTCGGCAATTATGTGAGTGTTAACTGGTGTTTTCATACTAATTTGGTAGTCCGCCCGAAGGTTGGCGGATAAATTAATTTATGCTGCGCACATTTTTAAGTGTATTGCAATAAAATAGGCGAAGCATAAAGAAATTTACCCGCTAGTCATGACGGTCTCGTAAAATTTCAAAATTCTCAAACTTTGACTTCATAAATTATTGAAAATATTGACAGCCAAAATTAACTTTTGCGATTTTTGCACCTTTTTGCGGCTTTATCAATATTGTCGTATAAAAAATATTGAACGCTGACAAGCGGGAGTTTCGGAATTACTGTTACGTCTATGCCCAAATCTTCATCAACTGCAATCAAATCGCAAAATGGTGTCTTTCAGCGGCTGCGGCCGCGCCTCAGACAGCTTGCGGTGGTCGAGCCGGAAGAGATGCCGGCGCTCATCTGGTCGTTTGTCTATTTTTTCGCCTTGCTATGCAGCTACTACATTATTCGGCCGATGCGTGATGAAATGGGCATCGCGGGCGGCGTGGATAAGTTGCAGTGGATGTTTACCGGTACCTTTCTGGCCATGCTGGCGGCGGTGCCTTTGTTCGGCTGGGTTGCCCGGCGATTTCCGGTAAAGCGTTTTCTGCCGTATGTGTACTATTTTTTTATTTTGAACCTGATCGTATTTTTCGGGCTTTTCAAATCTGATATTACCCACGCCTACGTTGCCCGGGCATTTTTTATCTGGACCAGTGTATTTAACCTGTTCATTGTCTCGGTTTTCTGGAGTTTCATGACCGATATTTACGACAACGATCAGGCTAAACGGCTGTTCGGTGTCATTGCCGCCGGTGGAACTGCCGGCGCATTGACCGGTCCGATTCTAACCGCGTCTCTGATTACGCCTCTGGGGGCGTCGAATTTGCTGTTGATATCGATCGTCTTTCTGGCAATTGCGGTCTGGTGCATCCATCGGATCATTGCCTGGAGACATTCATTCTGCAGGGTGCTGCACCCGGATCACTCAACGGAAGCGGAGTCGTTTGCCGCCCGGGATCAAGTCATCGGCGGCAGCATATTTGCGGGGATCCGCCTGGTTTTCAGTTCGTCTTATCTAATTGGGGTCTGCTTTCTGATCCTGTTTTATACTACACTGGCCACCTTTTTGTATTTTCAGCAGGCCCAGCTTGTGCGCGATGCCTTTGACGATCCAGCAAGGCGGACCGCTGTTTTTGCTGCCATGGATTTTACTGTCAATTTTCTGACCGTCATTACCCAGCTATTTCTGACATCTCGGATCGTTCGAAAATGGGGACTGAGCTGGGGCCTGGCATTGATTCCAGTGTTTCTGGGGATCGGATTTATGTTACTGGGCATGGTGCCAACACTCGGCCTGCTGATTGTTGTGCAAATACTGCGACGGGCCGGCAATTACGCCATCATGCGGCCGGCCCGGGAGATGCTGTATGTGGTGCTGGGAAAAGAGGAGAAGTATAAAGCTAAAAATTTCATCGACACCGTCGTTTATCGCGGCGGTGATGCAGTCAGCGCCTGGGCCTACAGCGGTCTGAAAGCAGCCGGTTTGAGCCTGTCGGCTCTCGCATGGATTGCCGTGCCGCTGGCGGGTATCTGGGCTATGATATCCTTTAGACTCGGGAAACGACAGGCAGAATTGGCAGCGATAAAAACGTCTGTTCAGGACTGAGTCACTAAGGTTATTTAGACAAGATACGTTTAAAAAATTCAAAAAGCTGTATCACCGCAGAGGCGCAGAGAACGCAGGGGAGTTATTTTTTGCCGCTGAGCCCCGTTAAAGTACAGCGGTATGCAAGCAGGGGCGGCAAATGAAAATTCGCAACCACTTCGTGGTAAAACGTGTATATCGCTATTGGTCACACAAGCGCCAACTGATTGAATTCAATTCTATTTTGCCCGAAGGGCTGTTGTTTTTCACTTTCTGCCATCCTTGCCGTGGCATTTTATCGGGGCGAAGTTTTAACGAAGACCGAAGTTTTAGTGACGTCTGGTCGGCAGAAAGTGAAAAGAAAAATCAACTCTGCGTCCTCGGTGCCTCGAGCGCAGCGGGCGGT
>JASJCE010000444.1 GCA_030066155.1 Desulfobacterales bacterium
AAAGGCAACCCGTAATATAGAAGAAACGGCCTGCCACCGGGGCAGAAGTAAATGGCGCTGCCATAGGTGAAATCTGTTCATGGTTTCAGGGTAATTAAATTGAAGGTATTGCTAATTCAGGTATCTTAGCATAAAACTCGGGCGTTAGAATTCAGCCGTCATCCGAATTCCGCCGACGACACCGTCGATATCGTCATCACTATTGTCTCGATTTTCGTCAACGTACTGAAAGTCGAGCGTGGCCGCGAACATATCGGTGAACACCACCCGCCAGTAAACTTCAAATACCTGGTCATCGTCAAAATCGCTGTCACTTTCACCGTGCAGGTAGGCGTAGCCGATGCCAATGTTGTCCTGCTCGCGTCCGTACCATGAGCCGAGGATATTGATGCCACCGGAATAGATGGCGTCGAAGTCGATCAGCGCCGCGTCATCCTGCCAGCCGAAACGGATCCAGGCACCGAAAATATCCCCCAGCTCCTGGTCGAAGGAGAGAAATCCGGCCAAACGGCGTTCATCATCCCCATCTTCGTCGCTAAACTTTTTGGTGGTCCAGTCCACAATCGCCCGGTAGTTGCCCTCACCCAGAGCGTTGTTCCACTTATAGCCAACCTGACCGGCGTAGTAGTGGTAGTTTCTGCCCTCGTCGTTTTCACCGACATTCAACCCCACGGCCGTGATATCGAAATTGCCGATCTCCCATTCAACGGCGCCGCCGATATCGAAGGACGGGAAAAACCCGTTGGGTCCGTTCACCAGGGCTTCGTTCATGAACTGGGTGAACTCATCGTTGGCGTAAGCATTTTCATCCACATAATCGGTAGAGTCGATGATGCCGCCGGTCAGACCCAGGGTATGGCTTTCGTTGAAATTAAAGGTGTATTTGTACCAGGCGGTCAGCAGGTAGTCCCGGTTGCGGCCATTAATGTTTTTATAATCGTCTTCCGTGTTTGCGGCCCAGGGTGCCAGGCGGAATTCTGTTACTCCCTTCAGGCCGTTGCCAGCGCCGAAACCGACCTTTGCAAACAATTCATTGCTGTCGTTGGGCCGAAAACTGAATTCCGGTTCAAAGTTAACGGCGCCGCGACCGATGTTATCGTCCGCTTCACCATTCTTATCATCATCCAACCACTGGTGTTGATAAACACCGGCCGCTATACCGCCTATCGAGAACTTGTCGGTGAGGTCGTATGCATAAGAATTTGATATGACGGCTATCAGAACAAAGCACAGGACACTAATTGATCGAAACATTTTCATTTTATGATGCTCTCCTTTCGAGTGTCAGAAGCTGGATTGTGCTAATAGGTTTCACCAAGCATGGTAATTGGAAATCCTACCGGCTTGAAGTTTTCCTTATAAGCCACACAATCTCAACTCCTGGCCGGTCATTTTGATTTCCCCTGATTCATTAAAAATTGCCATCTTACAGGTAATCAATGACATGCCCCTGGAAAGCAAATCACGCCAGGCATCCAGAACATCAAAGTGGCCGGTATTGGTTGTGATTATTTCAACCAGATCGGCTTCAGGCTCTGTGCTCTTGATATGAGCCTCATCATCTTCCGTCCAGTTTTCTGGTGCGTTTCCGGCAACATAAATAATTACTCCTGATTTCATACCGATTTCCTCCTTTCGATTTCTTTTTCAGTCCCGCCGAAATAAGAAACCCTTCGAGAATGTTACTCTCGAAGGGTTGCACCCAGTTTCCTTGGCCCTTTGGCAGTGATGTCTATGCCCGGCTATCTCCGCGTAGAGACATAGATATGGATAAAGGCAGGTCTTCTGGCTTCCGGATCAGTCTACTCTTTGCACCTTCCCACCTGATTAGAATCAAGCAGTGGTATCTTGCAAATTTAGTCCCCGGTTACAGCGGCGGGACCGCTCCCGAATTTCACGGGATTCCCTGTTAAGCCCTATATGGGCACCTTGTTGGATGCGAATACTATATATAGTGGTTGATGTCAATAAAAAATCGAGGCCTACAGAAGGTAAATACCTGGAAGATAACGGACTATGAATTGTTCGATCAATGTCGCCTGCGGATGGAGATCGGTTCGCGAACAGTGTAAATAAATTCTAGTTTCTCGGCAGGTGGATGGTGAAGGTGCTGCCTTTGCCGAGCTTGCTCTGGACGGTAACGTTGCCGGAATGGGCCTGGGCGATGTGTTTGACAATCGCCAGCCCCAGACCGGTGCCGCCCATGGTGCGGCTGCGGGCCTTGTCCACGCGGTAAAACCGTTCAAATAGCCGCGGCAAATGCTTTTTTGCGATGCCTATTCCCTGATCTTCAACCTTAATTTGAATTTCAGAATTGTGCTGGTGGGCCGATAAATGGATGGTGCTTTCCGGTTCGCTATACTTGATGGCATTATCGAGCAGGTTGACGACCGCCTGCTCGAGCAGGGTGGCATCGAATACGCCTGAAATCTGGTCCCCGCAGTCAGGACTGATCCTGATATTTTTCTCCTCTGCTTTGGAACGGCAGATTTGCGTAACCGATTTGAAAACATCCTTGATGTAGCCTTTTTCACGCTTGATGGCTTTGTGCTCATCTTCCTGTTCGATTTTGGAGAGGGACAGCAAGTCCTCAACAATGGAGCTCAGCCGGTCTACATGTTTTTTGACGATTCCCAGAAACCGCTGAACTTCCTCCGAATCTTCGACATTACCTTGGTAGAGCGTCTCCACAAATCCCTTGATCGCTGTCAGCGGGGTTTTGATCTCGTGCGAAACGTTGGCCACGAAATCCCGCCGCATGTCCTCCAGACGTCTGAGTTGAGTAACGTCATTAAACACGACCAGGGTGCCGATATGCGCTTTGTTGGCGTCAAGGAGCGGTGAGCTCTGCAGGTTGAGGGTTTTTTCGCCGTTGTGATACAGGCTGATATCGTCTTCCTTGGGATCCTGGCTGGATATCGATTGATGGACAAACTGCTGCAGCGCCGAATTGCGGATAACTTCCTGCAGGTCCCGGCCCTGGTATTTATCGGGCCCGCAGTTAAAAAACTCGGCGGCCGCTGCATTCATCTTAATGATACGCTCCTCATTGTCCACCGCGATAACCCCCTCCAGCATCCCGGCCAGCACGGTTTCCAGTTCGTTGCGCTGGCTGATAATGGTTTGGATTCGATGATCGAGCTGTGTTGCCATTTGATTGAGGGCATCGGCCAGGCTGGCCATCTCTTCCGAATCCGGAACGGTCAGCCGGTGGCCAAAATCGCCGTTGGCAAAGTGATCGGCGCCTTCCTTCATTTCCTCGATCGGGCGGCTGATGCGGCGGGAGATCAACAGACTGATACCGGCTGCGAGAACGGCGATGAGAAGACCGCCAAGCGCTATTTTGAGCTGGATCGAATTCAGCTCCTGATCAATTGAGGTGGTCGGCAGAGAGACCCGCACGACGCCATAGGCAATCTCGTCCTTGATTAACGGAATGGCGACATACATCATTTTTTGCATCAAGGTATTGCTATAGCGTCTGGATATGCCGACTTCTCCTCTAAACGCCGATGCAATTTCAGGCCGACTGGCATGATTGTCCATCAATTTAGGGGTTTCGCGGGAATCGCCAATGACCTCACCGGTTGGCAAAATGACGGTGATGCGGGTGGCGGAATGCTCGCCGAGCTCTTTACAGATGGCATCCACCGCTACCTTATTGAGTGGTTCCAGGTGAGAGACAATCTGTTTTTCGACGAGAAATGCGCGGGTTTTCAAATCTGTCGCCGTTTGTTCCAGGAAAAAATGGCGCAGGGCACTTGAAGCGTACCAGCTGACTGCCAGTACGGATAGCAGGGTGATCAGCAGATAGGAAGGAAAAAGCTGCCAGATCAGTTTTTTTCTTTTACTCATCTTCTTCTTTGAATCGATACCCGACGCCCCGGACCGTTTCGATGTACTTGCTGCAGTCGCCCAGCTTTTTCCGCAGTCCCACAATCTGCACATCGACACTGCGATCGGTGACCGGGTAGTCGTCGCCGCGCACCGCATCAACGATCTGGGAACGGGTGAAAACCCATCCAGGCCGTTTGGCCAGAATGTAGAGCACCTGAAATTCGGTATAGGTCAAATCTACGGGTTGGCCGGATACCAGGACGCTGCGTCGGCCGGGGTGGATTTCTAACTGGTGTATCTGAACCACGGTTGTTTCATCCTCAGGAGGGGATGACTTGCGGCGCAGCGCGGCCCGCACCCGGGCAACCAGCACCCGCGGACTGAACGGTTTGGTAATATAGTCGTCGGCGCCAAGTTCGAGTCCGGTGACGATATCCGCTTCTTCGCCCTTGGCCGTCAACATCACGATCGGAGTGCTCTCCGTCTTCTGGCTGCCCTTTAAATTCTTGGTGACCTCCAATCCGTCTATTCCGGGCAGCATCAAATCCAGGACAATCAAATCGAAAGCTTCAGATCGGGCCATCTGCAGGGCATCCTCACCGGTCAAGGTACCACTTACCTGATATCCTTCTTTTACCAGATTATACCTGACCAGCTCAAGGATATCCTCTTCGTCATCGACGACCAAAATTCGCTCATTTGGCATAATTTTGCCTCACTGTTAATAAATTGGATTACGAAACTGCTCGGCCACAAGTAAGTTAGCTTTAATATAGTAGCAATCCTATATTTAACAATTTTTTAGTGAGCAAATTATTTCTTTATTGTTATCATAAAGTTAGGATAATGTTAAATTCGCATTAGAAGCGCCCGCAGAATGCTCGGTCCGCCTGAATTTTTGGAATAAACGTGGATTAGATGGAGATGTGAAAAGGCGTTTAATGACCGGTTTAGATAGTTGGGATCGCCTAATCTATTCTTATTGAAAATTAAAGGATGGGTTTACCAGGCCAATTGTAGATATCGTGAAGGGGTGAGGGTGGGTGGATAAAATAACGGGTATCATAATTTTTTCATCCACCCCATTTGATTCCTGCATGTAACAAGCTGCCAGTTGCGGAAATAATTTGGCTTTATGCGGCCTTGTGTTCGTAAACATGGACATCCCGTTGGGGAAACGGGATGCTGATACCCTCTGCATCGAACTTCTTTTTGACGTTCTCGGTAGCATTAAAAACGACGCCCCAGTAATCTCCTGACTTCACCCAGGCACGCACGACGAAGTTGACACTGCTGTCCGCCAGTTCCGATACAGCGATCTGCACGGGAGGATCCTGCATAACGCGCTCATCATTGGCAAGGATATCGGCTAAAACATCCCGGGCTTTGTCGATGTCGTCTTCATAACCGATACCAAAAACCATATCCGCACGGCGTGTGCCTTTGGTCGAATAATTAACAATGTTGTTGGCCGACAATTTAGCATTCGGGATGATGACTGTTTTATTGTCCGGTGTGGCCAACATGGTGGTGAAGATTTGCATTTCCTCGACAACTCCGGCGGTGCCGGCACCTTCGATATAATCTCCGACTTTAAATGGTCGAAAAATAATCATCAGCACCCCGGCGGCAAAATTGGCCAGAGAACCTTGCAAAGCCAGACCAATGGCCAAACCGGCGGCACCCAGAACCGCGATGAAAGAAGTGGTCTGAATGCCCAGCATTCCCAGGGCGGCCAAAATCACGAATGTCAGTAACGCCATATAGGCTAGGTTGGCGACAAATTTGGTCAGCATGGGATCAACATTGCGACTCTTCATGACCCGGCGGATCAGGTTGCTGATATATTTCACGACCCAGCGCCCGATGATGAATATTGCCAGAGCCGCCAGTATTTTAACGCCGAACACTGTAACTAATTCATAACCCTTTGTTATTATTTGTTGTACGTCCATTCTACGCCTCCTTTCTAAACAGCTCCTCTAATGTTTGATTGAAATCATACCGGGCCCGACCCCCTCACAACATCCGCCTAATCCTATGTGGTGAGTTCCAGCGGGTGTGATCCGCAGATTTGTAGATTAAATTTGAACTATTATTATCGTGGATTAACTTATCAAATCCGCGACAGCGCTGGTCGGTGATTATGTTGTTCTGATGATCGTAATCGATCGGGCCCGGGTTTCCTGGCAAAGTTTGCCGACCATTACTAAAAACAACTATCATGCCAGGTGCTGCAAGATTTCGGTTGTATTAATAACTATCTGAATCTATTTATTATTTATTGGAGATTTTTTGGAATGTCAGTGGTTGTCACTGCTAGCGGGTGATATTGCCCAGTTAGATGGAGGAATTGGCACTAAATTTCGGTATTTTTTGTGTAACAATAAATACTTTGACATATACGTGAAAATAAATTAAAATATGAACAATTATTCATATATAAGGGCTGCCTGTGAGTTCGATAAAAGCAAAATTCATGGATGAAGACGGAAGTCAGATGCGTGTTATCCACCCGGAGCGGATCGAGCAGGCACGCAGGCGATCCATTGCGAACAGTGAACTGGAGCGATTGTCCTTGTCATTCAGAATGCTGGGGGACTCGAACCGGCTGAAAATTGTACTGGCCCTCAGGGATGCGGAGATGTGTGTCTGCGATTTGGCTGCATTTACCGGCTCAAGTGAGTCGGCCGTGTCTCATCAGCTGCGCCGGCTGAAAGACCTGAATCTGGTTAAAAAACGCCGCGCCGGCCAGGTCATTTATTATTCCCTTGATGACCAATGTGTGAAAGAGCTGCTAACCGTCGGTATTGAGCATGTGAGAGAAT
>JASJCE010000445.1 GCA_030066155.1 Desulfobacterales bacterium
TTGCTATCATCTACCTCCCCCGTCATTCTGCTGGTGGACGACAACGAAGTCAACCTCAAGTTGCTGTATGAGACCCTGGACGGCAAGGGGTACAACCTGCTGATTGCCCGCTCCGGCGAAGATGCCCTGCGAATCGCTGCCGAAGCACATCCGGACCTTATTTTACTGGATATCATGATGCCCGGCATTGACGGATACGAAACCTGCGCCCGGCTAAAAGCTCAGGAGAGCACCGTGGATTCGGTCGTTATTTTTCTGACCGCCCTGCAGAGTACCGAGGAAAAAGTTCGGGGCCTCTCACTGGGGGCCATGGACTTTATTACCAAACCCTTCGATCCGGATGAAATCGTGGCCCGGGTGTCACGTCAGCTCGAAGTCCACCTCCGGCACAAATCTTTACTGGATGAAAACCGGCGGCTGGCCGATCAACTCAAAGACCGGCTTCAATCCGTTCCGGAAGATCCGGCCGAACGCTCGGAGTGGATCCAATCTCTCATCAGCAGCGGCGAAGGCGATCGGGTCGAGTTCAAGTCAACTTTGCGCTGGAACCTCAAAACCGACCGCGCTGAAAAGGTCATCGAGAATTCCTGGCTTAAATCCATAGTCGCCTTTTTGAATACCGACGGCGGGGAGCTGCTGATCGGAGTTGAGGATAGGGGAAACATTCTCGGCACCGGGGCTGATCGATTTGACAACGACGACAAATACCTGCTGCACGTCAACAACCGCATCCGGGAGTACATCGGCCTTGAGTTCGTCAATTTCATCAATTTCCGGCTGGTTCCGATCGAAGGGCAAAACATCTTGCTGATTCAATGCCGGCCGTCCCCATCGCCGGTCTTTCTGAAGAGCGGCAAAGACGAAGATTTTTACGTGCGCGTCGGCCCCGGCAACCGCCGGCTTTCCACCAGTGAAGTTCTGACCTATGTAACCAATCGAAAAGCGAAAATATAAATGGCGTGTCGGCTATTCAAATAGCTTCTTTACCTTGCTCCCAATGCCCTCCTTTTTCTCAACAGTTTTTTGCTGCGCTCCTTCTTTGGCGGATTTCTTATCGGTCTTGGGCGTGCCTTCCCCTACAATTTTGAGGGCTGCGGCACATGGGCTTTCCTTTTCGGAGGAAATGGACAGAAAAAGAGAAGCCATGCCCCCCGGCCCCAAAACGGCCTGACCGACAGTTTTGGCTGCCCGTTCCGGGCTGAGGCCAAGCGAGGGCTTGGCCAGGGTGCCCCCCAGCTTGAAAGGCCTGGTGATGACACCCAGGCTGACGCTGACTTTACCGGTTTCTTTGGTGCCGATGCCTTCTTTAGGTTTGGTGTGAATGCCAAAATCCAACCCTTCGGTCTTGAGGTTGATCGTGCCGCTGCTAAACAACGTCTTCTCCGGATCATCGATCATAATGATGTCGCTCTTGGCCAGGCCATCTATGATGTTGAAGTCGCAAACCGCACAGTTAATCTGCGCTCTGTCAATCTTCTTCTCAAATGGATTCACGATCTTCAGAACACTGCTGGTCAGATCAGCTCCCACGAGGTTTAAATATTCAACCGGCATATTGCCTTCAGTTAAAATGGCTACCACATCACCGTCGAGACCGGCCATTACATTAGCAACCGATTTTCCCTGACCCTTAAGGTTGACGTTGAGATCCAGGACGCCATCCAGGTCCTGTGTGATGTCGAGGTTCTTCAGCATTTCCCCCAAATTGATTTTGGTTGCCGTTATTTTTGCCGTCAGATTGGCTTTTCCTCCGCTCGTCGACAGATCCAGGCTGCCGGAAAAATTGCCGCCGCCAATGCGGGTTGTCAGCGGTTTTACGATTAAACTGCCGTCTTTCAAGTTTGACTCTATATTGAATTTGTCCAGCGCAATTCGATGGGCCAGAATCTGATCCGCAGTGAAACTGAATTTGGCATTGATCTGTTGGAGTGATTGAAGATCAAACGGTTCCGAGGGAAACACTTTGTCGCTCACGGCATCAGTTTTTTGGGATTTTATTTCCGCCTTGTCGCCGCCAGGATCTTTTTTTATAAACGGTCGCAGGTCCAACGTCGAGGAGCGGAATTTGGCGTCGATCCGGGGTTTGGGCAATTTTGCGTTAAGTGCCATGTCACCGTTGATATTGCTCTCAGCCAGCAAAATAACGATGTCTGAAATCTTGAGATCATCCAGGGCCGCTGCGGTGAGATGACCGGCAACCTCAAAGGGTCCCTTGACCGGCAAAGGTTCGCCGGTGAACTGTTGGAATTTGCCGACGTCAGACCCCTTGACGGCTAGTTTAAGATCGATCCCCTTTGCTTCCGCGATATTCATGACATGACCTTGAATGGAAACCGTGGAATCTAAGGCTGCGATGGTTAGATTCAACGGCCACTGTTCTTCCGGATTGAGTATTCCGGAAAGCTGACCGATATCGCCGGTGATCTGAAAAGGCGTTTTATTATAACTGAAGTTTAAGTCAATATCTGCCGGCGCACCAAATTCGGTAGTTTCAAATTTAAGGATTGCAATTGATATCGTCTCGGTCATGCCGCGTTGATGATCCTTATAGGTAATTGTTCCGCCCTCGACTTGTACTGTCTTGAACTTAAAAAAATCATGCCGGCGGTCAGCCTCTTTTTCCTTGGGCGCTACCTGTTCAGGTTCTTGAGGTACATCGAATTCCAGATTTGATTTGCCGGATTTATCGATTTCGATCAGAAATTCCGGTTTCTCAATGTAGGCCCGGCTGACATCCAGGTTGCCGCGTAGAAGCGGCAATACGGCTATTTGAATTTCGAGGCGCTTGACCTTTGCCATGTGCGGATCCTTGGCCCAGGCAGCATTTTGAAATGTCACGTCACTGACCACCAGTGTCGGTAACAGGCTGATTCCCAGTTCCATGTCGCCCCCTATGACCAGTTCCCGGCCGGTAAATTGCTTTGCCAGATCCGTAATCTGAGGTTTGAACTTGTTAAAGTCATAAGATGCGATAAGCACATATGCTGTGACGATCAGAATTACAACAACGGCCAATGAGATGCCCAGTATCCATTTCCAACGCATGGTGATCTCCCCTCAGGTTGATGACGCCTATATTTTCCGTCGGATTAGACACTATTTTAATGCTTATTCAAAAAACTGCCAAGAGCCGAAAAGTCATTAAAATTCCACACCGCAGATCTCGAAGGTTTTTGTGGCGCCTTTAACATTTATATAACATTATCCGGATAAACACTTTGATAGAAAGCTGGCTTAAATTCGGTCATATGTGTCCTATACCGGTAAACGCAGATTTTTTGAAGCATTAATCCAGGTCTTGAATATTCAGCCGTCTTTTGCCATGTTGTTCATGCAACCAAGTACATAGTTTCATAAATACATTGACGTATTATTTATTAATGTTCTAACTATTCTTTACCTAAATCAACCAGTCAACGAGTAAATTATTCAACGAGGTCTGAAGTCAGGAGGAGATAATGAAAAAAGTTATATTGATTTCTATAGCAATCAGCCTATTCGCAATTGTGTTAGTGCCGGTATCAATTGCGCAGGAATGGCAGCCAAGAAAGGACCAGCTTTCCGAACTTTACTCCGGCAAAGCTTATTCACCATATGCCAGGCGCACCTTCCCGGAGCTTCCGCTTTGGGGCGATACGCATCTGCACACATCCCTGTCATTTGATGCCGGCGGGTTCGGCAATCGACTCGACCCACGCGCCGCCTACCGCTTTGCCCGCGGCGAGGAGGTCATCGCCTCGTCGGGCCAACCGGTGCGTCTGGCCCGTCCGTTGGACTGGCTGGCCATCACGGATCATTCCGACGGAATGGGATTTATTGACGACATTCTGGCGGCCTCACCGCTGGTAACCAAATACGAGCAGGGTGCACGCTGGTCCAAGGGTTTCAGGGCCGGCGGTCAGGAAGCGGTGAACAGCACCCTGGAGATGATTCAGACTTTCTCACAGGGCAAGATGGATCCCGAAATGTTTGCCAATTACTCCCCGGGCGCCAGACGTTACGCAACAATTTGGGATAACGTCATTAATTATGCGGAGGAGTTCAACGATCCCGGCCGGTTCACGGCACTTATCGGCTTCGAGTGGACCTCACTCGTCAAAGGCGCCAACATGCACCGTAACGTCATCTTCCGGGACAGTGGCGACCGGGCGCGGCAGGTCGTGCCGTACACAACGTTTCCACCCATGGGCAGCACAGACCCGCTCGATCTCTACAAATACCTGGAAGCTTACGAAGCCAAAACCAATGGTGCGGTCATGACGCTGGCCCATAACGGAAATCTGTCGAATGGCATCATGTTCCCGGTCGATGCCCAGTACACGGGCAGGGAGATCGATAAATTTTATGTCGAGCAGCGCGCCAAATGGGAGCGCATTTATGAGATCACCCAGATTAAAGGTGATGGTGAAGCCCACCCGTTCCTGTCCCCGGATGATGAATTCGCCGACTACGGCACCTGGGATGTCGGCAACCTGGATGTTTCCGAAGCCAAGACAAACGACATGCTGGCCTACGAATATGCCCGTGAAGCGCTGAAAAACGGACTGGCGTTGGAAAAGAAACTGGGAACCAATCCGTATAAATTCGGTTTTACCGGTGCCACCGACAGCCATACCTCTCTCGCCACGGCAGAGGAAAACAACTTCTTCGGCAAGCATGCCGGCTACGAGCCGTCGCCGGAGCGGTTGACCCACACCTTCATGAAAACAGAGAACGGCGAGATCTTCAGCTGGCAGCAGGTGGCTGCCGGGATTACGGCGGTTTGGGCCCGTGAAAACACTCGCGCCTCGATCTTCGATGCGATGGATCGTAAGGAGCTCTATGCGACAACCGGCCCCCGTATCATCGTACGGTTTTTCGGCGGCTGGAACTACACTGAAGCCGACATCAATAGCCGTGAACCGGCTTTCCGGGGATATGAGAAAGGGGTGCCCATGGGCGGAGATTTGCCAAAGCCCCCCAAAGGTGCCAAAGCCCCAAATTTCATGCTGCTTGCCCTGCGCGATCCGATCGGGGCCAATCTCGATCGTATCCAGATTATAAAGGGCTGGCTCGACAGCGCCGGCAAGACGCACGAGAAGGTCTATAACGTCGCCTGGTCGGATGGCCGCAAGCTCGGGGCAGACGGCAAGCTGCCGGCGGTCGGCAATACGGTTGACCTCGCGTCGGCCAGCTGGACCAGCACCATCGGTGCATCCGATCTTGCCGCAGTTTGGACGGATCCAGATTTCAATCCTGCGCACAGCGCCTTCTACTATGTACGCGTTTTGGAGATTCCCACGCCGCCCTGGTATGCGTATGACGCGTTCCGATTTGGCACGGAAATTCCCAAGGATGCGCCCAAGAGTCAGCAGGAGCGGGCCTATACGTCTCCGATATGGTATACACCTTAGATAAGAATGGTTTCAGGTTTCAGGTTTCAGAAGACAGATGACCCGTCTTCGCTCTTCGAGCTTCGCCGCGGCAAGCAGAAGACAGAGGGCGGAAGGCAGAAGGCAGATGACCCGTCTTCGCTCTTCAGGCTTCGCTTTCAGCTTCGACCCGACACGTAGAGCTTCCGTCTACGCTCTTCGAGCTTCGCCGAGACAAGTCGCCGCGGCAAGCAGATGACGGAGGACAGATAGCTAACGGAATTTGACAAAGACAATTAATTAACTTGCAAAACATGCTTGTCTTTGAGTTTAACTCTTGCAGCATTCCGTACATTGGAACCACTTCGTTTGTTCTGATTGTTAAATAAATCACTAGACCTTTAGATTGTGCTTAAATGATAACCAATTTCAAAACAGCAGCAGCGCTATTTTTACTCCTCATTTTCCTGATGAGTTGTGCTACTACTCCTGAAAAATATCCCGGTGAAGTAGCGGCCGAAAACAAAAATAGGATTTTAGAATCTTATGCCCAGGCATGGCTGGAAAAAGATTTATACCCGTACGACCGACAGCTTATTCATCTTGGCTTGCCCGGTCCGAAGTCCGTGGTTCTGTGGTACGTTTTGGATAAACAGGATCGCCAGCGGCTTGTGCAACCTCAGGTAGAGCTATGCGAGGAGGAATCAATCGACCAGGAATGTGAATACCGGATCTATGATGATATACAACACGTTCATTTGGGTGAATACGGGACTGGCAGAATTACAGTGCGGGGCTTGAAGCCGGATTGGGCATATCGGGGTCGGGTTAGACTGCTCGATGAAGCAGTTGAGTTTACGGCACGAACGGCGCCTTCACCAGGTGAACAAAAGCCATTTAGTTTCATCGCCTACAGCGGCTTTCAGCCGTATGTTTGGCCGGACCGCAGCCAACCGCCCTATGTCGACCGGCAGACGGTCAGGATATTGGATATGCTGCAAGAGCGCGCGCAAACGACGGGCGATGCGGAGGGTGATGAAGCCAGCCACCCCGCCTTCATTTTAGCGGTTGGCGATCAAGTCTATGTCGATAATGATGCCGCTTTTGAAAAGCCGTCTGCCCTTCTTTGGGGCAAACGCTCGGACCAAATAAGGTGTTCGGATGCGGATTTGGCGGAATGTTTTGACGAGGTATATCGGCGTCATTTTGCCATACCACCGCTTGATGAAGCCTTTCGATACCTGCCCAGCGCGATGATTTGGGATGACCACGAGATACGGGACGGCTGGGGATCCCAGGGGGATGAAAAAGA
>JASJCE010000446.1 GCA_030066155.1 Desulfobacterales bacterium
CCCGCAGCTTGAGATCCATCCCATCGAGCAGCAGTGGATAAATGCCCAGACCAGCACGGGATTTGACCAGCTGGATGAGCTGTTGGATAGCTGGTACATGCTCGTGCCAAGTTAAATCCGAGGCCTTGGGATTGGGATTAATCCCATGAAATTGGTCATTGTTACCCAGTGGGTGCCGCTGGAGGAATCCAGGGAAATCCCACCTGACTAAAGCTTAGCCAGCGGGTCAGTAGAGAAATCCACGGGCAAACCCGGAGACGGGAGTCTGAAGCTGGATGGATCGAGGATATAGGCTGTGTATTGAGCCCCGAAATCTGCATAGTTGTGGTCATAAGGATAATCCCGCACATGCGGGAGAAAGCCGACGCTCTGCATGTGGCGGAAGGCAGCAGTCCTGGGTGTGCTATGGCGAATGCGCAGGACACCATCGGGGTCTGAGACCACGGCATGTATTCAAAGGGGTAGCTCGGGAACTTGGGAGATCCAAATGTTTCCTTGTGTTAGAACAATCCGGTTGATGGGTGCCGGTCAGCCAAGGAGGCGAAATCCAGGCGCGAGAAAGGGGTGCTTCAACCTGACCAGCGAGCGAAAGTAAAGAAGCAAACAAGGTATCGGTGGAGGATAGCGAAGAGCGAACGAAGCCGAGATGGACATTTGGAAGTCTTAGCGGAACATAGTACCGATGGTCAGTGCTCTGTGGCTGGCCGGTAAGGTGGGGAAGTGAGGCCCAAGCGACCCGCTGCAGGGAAGGTGAAGCCGGGCATAACGTTTCTCTGGAAGGAACTATGGGAGATACGCAGAAATCACCAACCATATCCACAACAAACCAGGGAATTGCGGCAAAGGTCGCTGATGATTCCGGTCAAGGTTTGGAAGATCCGAAAGGAGTTGGTGCGCCGCTGTTAGTGGGCGAATCATCGCTTACGCGGATCAGAATGCTGGCAGAGAGTGAGCCGAATCTGGTGTTCACCTCTGTGGCCCACAGGATTGATTTGTGCCTGTTAAAGAAATCCTTCCGTCAGGTTCGCAAGAGTAAGTCAGCCGGAGTAGACAAGATCACGGCCAAGCAGTACGCCAAGAATCTTGATGAAAACCTCTATAATCTATATCAACGACTGAGCAGAGGTCAGTACGTTGCTACCCCGGTGAAGCGAATCTGGATTGATAAGGAAGGCGGGAAAAAGAGGCCGATCGGCATCCCCGCCCTGGAGGACAAAATTGTCCAACGGGCGGGGTCGACGATCTTGAACATCATCTATGATGTGAACTTCTTTGATTTTTCCCATGCATTTCGCAAAGGCCGCAGCCAGCATAAGGCACTGCACGAGCTGCGTGAAATGTGCCGGAAGCTGAACATCGGCTGGATAGTCAGTGCGGATATTGAAGGACTATTTGACAATATTGATCATAATTTACTTCGCGGACTGATCAAGCGAAGGGTCAATGACGGAGGGATACTGCGTTTGATCGGTAAATGGTTGAACGCCGGGGTGATGGAAGAAGGGATTCATTCGTATCCTGGAAAGGGAGTTCCACAGGGTGGGGTGATTTCACCAGTGCTTTCCAACATATTCCTCCACTATGTGCTCGACGAGTGGTATGTTGAGCAGGTCTTGCCTCGCATGAGGGGTAGGTGCTTTATCATTCGCTGGGCGGATGACTTTATCATCGGTTGTGAGTTGGAGTCAGATGCAAAGCGGCTGATGGATGTGCTTCCAAAGCGGTTCAATGAATATGCTTTAGCCCTTCATCCGGAGAAAACAGCGGTCATTGATTTCAGAAGGCCGCCGTCAAAGGTAAAAGGCAAGGGGAAAGGTACGTTTGACTTTCTGGGATTCACCTTTTACTGGTCCAAATCTCGGCGAGGCTACTGGGTGATAAAGAAGAAAACAGCTGCTAAGCGCCTGACACGCTTTGTGAAGGGGCTGTGGCAATGGTGTCGCGAAAATCGTCATGAGCCGATCAAGGCGCAATACCGAGCGCTGTGTTCGAAGCTGCGGGGTTACTACCAGTATTTTGGAGTACGAAGCAACTACAAGGCTCTCGAGATCGTATTTGGATGCGCTGTGAAGGCCTGGCGGTTCTGGCTAAGTCGCCGCAGCCATAAAGGCGAGATCAGCTGGAGGAAATTCGAGAAAATCCGGGCGAGTTTTCCACTTCCTAAACCCAGGATAGTCCATAATATCTGATTAGCCTAATGGGCAGCAAAGTTATGCGCCAAACCGGGTGCTGCCGGTTTGGTTTCCAGCTTGGTAAAAGAGTTGGAACCGAGGAACCGTATGAGGGAAATCTTCACGTACGGATCTGTGGGGAGTGCGCCGGGCAACCGGTGCATTTACCCGGATATTTAGCATTCCGGTCAGCGCTCAAATATATCTTCACCAGTTTCAGCGTTACAAAATCATAGCTTTTTTTAGAGAACATGGAATCGCAACGGTTGAGGATGACCTATAGGCCACAAGTCTTAGGGGATTGAACGGCGTTTTTCGTAAACCGCAAAACTATTTCTGTCAAGTCCATCTCTTTTTAAATGGAATTCGCTTATTTCCAGAATCGCCACCATTTCTTCTTCTCTTCTTGTTTATCATTATGCTGACTTTCAAGTCTGGCATCCTTATGTTGAACTACTTGAACGCCACCGCATACACCGCAAAACGATGTAAACATCACCATAGATCTATTTTCATTTTCATAAATATCAGGAAAAATTACATGTATTAGCTCTGACGGAACGTCGAACAATTCGTCGAAGCCACATTGATTGCACGGCCGAACTATCCAGTCGGGGCGTTCCTGAAGGTATTTTTCAGTGACCATCAACAGATGCTCACCAGATGGTACGATGAACTTGATTTCGGCGCCTTGGACAACGGATGTCAGCTGTTGCGGTTGGTTCAGGACCCGTCCAGTGAAGATGTCGTTTTCGTCGACGCCAGTTACGGTTACCCACACGACTTCGGGTGAACGATCAGTGGACCGCGGGCCGCCATCGTGAATGATAACTTGCACGTCGCCGGGGAATTCGGCATGAAACCGACGTTTAAGTTTCGGATGATTTCGCCATTCTTCTGTCATCGTGAGGCTCCTGCCATATAACTTGCAGTATATGAAATCCGGCGAAATTGCATATACGCTTCGTATATCTTGAGATTTTTTATTCCCTCTAATCGAAAGATAGATAGTTATGTTTAACACCACAATGAGCCGCGCTTGACGGCGACGACCGTAGCGGCTGCGAAGGGAGGAGCGGTCAAGCGTCGGACTCCATTGTGATGTTAGGCGATCACTTTGGTTGCGGTTCGGCGGGGGAGGTTTTAGCGTGCAATTTTATGCTGCCGCTCAAACCGACAGGCTCTTTTTCGCAGCGTTGAAAAAAATCTAGGTCTATCGACTTCAAGCCGGTAGAAGGTTCGCCGACGATCCGATTGATAACAAATCGGCCTATGAGTTCATTACACCCTCGGCCGGCTCCGGAAGCATCGATGCCAGGTAGAAGCGGATTGCGGAACGCCGAGCGTTGCGCGTTCTCGAAGACTCCTGTTGTCAACTCACGCCCTTGAGGCGCGAGAAATTCGAAGTTCCACAATTCCTCACCATCAAATTCTATGGTGACTCCATCGTCTCTCAGCTGCGCAGTGATTTTTCCATCTTTATCCGTAAGAGTGTTTATATTTCCGCCGCCGACATAATCATCGGGGTCGCTGTTGAGAATAATCACTCCGCCCATCGGTATCCACTGAGGTGTTTCTGGAGTGGGTGTCAGTCGCGGCGAGTAAAGTCCAGAAGCTAAATATAGGAGATAGACCAATCCGATTGCGATGCCCACTAAAGCGAACGTAAGCAATAACCGACGAGAATTCGTAAACCGCTGCGCGGGTTGTCGAGACGGACCAATTAAATGTTGCGTTGCTGTAGATTCCATGGAAATTAAATCGCGTGAAACTGCATCTAGCAAGCGGTCTGCTACTTCGTCGACTCCAAGGTTTGTTGATACGGAGACTCGATCGGCTAACATCGGTGAAAATTGGGCAATTTCCGTTTGCTCAACGCCGTGCCAAACAGGAAGAATGACCTTTGTACCATCTGATTCCCTTGCCGCGAGCGCATCTAGTTCCCTCGCTGGCCAATGCTTAGCCATGAAAGCGGGACTTAGGATCACAACCCCAAACCGAGATTCGGCGAGCCCACGGTCGATGACTTGTCGTAGGCTGTCCCCGACCGTTATCTCCGTTTCATCGATCCAAACGCTTAGACCGCGCTCCTTAAGCGCTTCCGCCAAGGGGCGGGCCACTGTGATTTTGTCCTCGCTAGCGTGGCTTATGAATATATCGTGTGGCATTGGAAGAGCCGAGTGTGACGCCTAACCAGTGATCATGTAATTCTCTATATCATGCAAATTGTAATGATATACATAAAGGTCGTAAAATGTGATGTCTTCAAATTTCAGATTTCTGGTACTCTTGCCAAACTATTTAATTCGCTGATTCTCAAAATATGTGATGATAAATTCTGTATACACGCAATTTAGCGTGCCAGGGGATCGAGTGTCAAATTGAAATCATTAAAATAGGCTTCTGAAAATGAAAAAGGGGAAATCCACGTTGCCGAATTCGCCCATTTTGGTACAGGTATATTTTGGGAATCATAAAAATCCAGTCGTTCAGGAAGTTCAATTAAATAGCAGTTACGTGAAATCGGCCTCCATTGCTTATAGTCGGTATTTGAATTAAGAACCAAATCTATTTGAGATTATTCTCATAGCCTCCAATCCACACTACGTTATTGGAGCCGCACTACGAGTGCGGAATAGCCGCACCGTATTTTCATCAACTATCTTTGCGCTAATCAGCTCAAGGGATTGATTGCTAATATATCCATAAAACTGATTGTTCACCCATATCTCTCGAATTTGGTTCCCCCATACAATGTTGGTTTGCCAGCTCCCAGGCAGTCTTTCGCTGCCATTGATTAGTCGAGTCCAGGTTTCCTGATCTTTGACCGTACCCCAATAGTTACCGACTAATATCTTTTTATCATCATTTTTGGGGTCAAAAACCAAAACCGCAGTATGATAGCTAATGTCTAAGTCCGACCAATTAACGAGCAGTTCCTGTTGGATGGCCTTGGATTCGCTTTGCGACAGATTTCTAATATTGGCATTGTTTCCTGAGCATCCCATGAAAAGAAAAAGTGTCAGGATTGCTATTCCAGCCAATCGTAAGATTTTCATCGTTTCTTCCTTTAAAAAACAAAGTCCCAGCTATTTTAAATACTAAGGCCTAAGACGGCGACGGTCATACCGCAACCGCAACGTATTTTCATCGACCAGCCTTGTATAACATGCGTCCTCTTGAGGAAGAATGACGAAACCATAAAGCTGGTTATCAGGGCCCCGTATCTCCCTGACTCCGATCCAACGGGCATCAAATCTGGTAATAATGATTTCACCGTCGCTCGTTATATTGTTCTTAACAAACTTTGCCCAGCCTTCCGCATCCTGTACTGCAACCCAAACCCCACCGCCTTTACCGCCGGCAATAATTTTCCTATCGTCGTTTTTCGGGTCAAAAACGATAAGATTTGCATCATTCCTATACTTGACGTGGTAATCCGACCAATTATCGATCAACTCTTTTTGAGTCGCTTTTGAATCGTCTGGTGATTGGTTTATCAATTTCCCCTTATTTCCCGAGCATCCAATGACGGCTAAAAATATTGGGATTACGATTATCGCTAATCTATAAAGGTTCATAGTTTCATCCTATCATAAACAAAGCCCCAGCTATTCTTTTGAAAGCTGAGGCTTATAAGCGATTGAATCATTTATCCTCCATGCATGAGGATTTAAATTTATAATAAATTTTACATTTGGATTTCAAAACTACCAAATAATATGTGTCAAATTAAAAAATAGCAACAATACTGATATATTGAGATTAATCCCGGCTAAATTGATGATATCCTCTAAATTAACTCCAATTTGGCCGAAACCCAACGGACGATTGCTTGCCAGTATCTAAATTTTAGTAATAATTCACTTATGTTATGCTTATCTTAAAAAAACCAAAGTGGTTAAACCTAAGGATACATAGCAGAACTGCAATTCGGCGTTCCAAGCTGCGAATTTGGATATTATCAATTTTTCTATCCTTCCCAAATTATAGCTTTGTTATAGGTACCGCAACATTTTGGTGAGGAAGATTTGATACAACTTCAGATGGCATATTTAGGTTATTACAAACAACTTTATTTGCTTGGTGGGGTTGGCGAGGCACTGCCAAAAGATGTTGCAATAGAGTATGCTCGGGAGATTGATCGCGCTGCTAACTCGCTTATTTCTGCAGTTCAATCCAAAGTCAAGAAAAAAGACGAGCCAATTACTCATGTTTCGCTAACTCAGAAATCTGAGAAACACGATATTGAAAATTCTCAAAAGTAATATAATGAAATGCAGTTTATAAAATTAAAAATTTTAATTTTGTCCCAATAAAAATTATTAGTCTACCTTACTTGTACCAACCGGCATCGGTCCATTATTTTGGTTTTGCCATATGGTAGAAAATGCCATATGGCAGCAAGGTTCATCTACCGGGAAAAATACATTTTTTCAGATGGTGCAATCCGAGAGATGGTTCTTTGGCAACTTCCACGCAAATCTCCG
>JASJCE010000447.1 GCA_030066155.1 Desulfobacterales bacterium
GGTTTGATCATGAGTTCGCTAATTCCAATTCCGAAAACCAGCAGTGCAATTAGCCAGAGAATAACAACCCCTCGCAATGGCAGGTCCAGTTGCCCAAAAATCAGCCAAACTGCTAAAACCCCGGCGCCGCAAAAATTGACGACAATGGCGCCGGCCAGGCCCAGTCCGTGAAAAACATCCGAAGTTCCAAGGAGTTCGAGCAGCAAGGCGATTCCGATACCGAATAGAACACCACCCAGGAGGGTAGGATAAAAATTCATCGCGGGTTGCGGAACGCCAATAACTGCTCCGATTCCGAACGGAAACAAAAGTAGTATTATTCCTATTAGCAGGTTCACGATACCATCGATGAGTAAAAGTATTTTTATCTTCGATTTCATCACAATTGCTGATAATAAAATTTGGACTCCAAAAATCAGCGACCACCAGCGGAGCTGGGGGTATGAGCAAGGCCCCTCGAAGGGGCCTGGGCCTTGGCCTGCGGGTGATCGCTGATTTATGAAAAAAATTTCGGATTCATTTTACGTTTATCCCGATAGCGCATACCTCTACCAGTTTTGATAAGATTATTCTGGCCCCAATCTTATCTGATATACCTGTTTTGTCAAACAATTTAGCTGCTTAAATAATTGCCCGAACCATGAAAACTGACGACAATCGGCAGATCAACCACCGCCATGTCGTACGGTTCGGTCAGCGCCAGATGCATGCCATCTTCACCATCAATAACATGATCAACGGCAAACCCGGTTTCCTTCAAACCGGTCTTGACAAACAAGGCGATTTTTTGATCGTCTTCTATTAGCAACAATCTCATTTTTATCACCGCAGCAGTTTACCAAAATTGGCACTTTTAGAATCATACCCTATCCTGATAGGCCAGGGTGGCCTATTCATGGAGTCATCGTTCAATGGTTTAAAGATATATGTTCAGGGGGAAAATATGTTTGCTCCGTTTAAAGCCAATCTAAATTTTGATACAGCTTTTGAAAGAGTGAATTTATTGCTGATTGTTGTTTAAGGTAGGTGGGCTCCATTCGCCCCAGATGGTTGATCAGTAGGTTGTGAATGGAGCCCACGGATTACTCTAAAGTTCTGCTCGAATCCATTACTAATCAGCCTCTGCTTCGACGATTATTTTGTTTCCGCTTTCTTCTTGGGCTAATAACTCGAACTTTAATTCCTTAATTTGCTCTTCAGTAAAACTATTAATCAAACGGAGGAATGTAAGCGAAGTCTTGTAGGCGCGTGCACCGGCTGGTAAGGTAGCGGTCTCTTTGAACACCTGCTCATCGCCCTCCACCAAGGCTTCCAGCTCTACGACAGCTTCATAACTGACAACCTGTGCACCCGCATTGGGCTGATCCCACCTAGCTACTTCTGGGAAGTCTTCAAGATTCAAATCAGGGGGAGTCGGAAAATCATACGTCAGTTCGGCATCACCTAACAGCAAGCATCTTTCTTCCGCCGCCACGCCCGTGAAGGTATATTCTCCCTCCCTATACTGTTGTAGGAACGCTTGAACACGTGGGTCTGTGAGAGAACACGGCTCTTCCTCAGGGTCGATAAGCTGCGGCTCGGCGCCTTCTAAACTAAACTCAGCACCGCCCTCAGTTCGCCAAGCCCGCCGGGTAAAGACGTTTAAGACCGGTTTTCCGATTTCGTCCCTAACGGTCATCGATCGCCACGGTGATCCGTCCAAGAAAACCTGGATGCCCAAATCACAATCCGTGAAGTTAAACTCGAAGAAGACCTCGGATTCCTCGAGCTCAAGATCACCTTCACATTCCCAAATAGTCCAACCTCTAGCCAGAGCCTGCGGAGCTGCAGCCCCCAGGATAAGAGCGAGCGCTGGAATCAAAAGGATGGCCAACAGCCGCATGGATCTCGTCATTTCACTATTCCTTTCTCGTGTTTGTTTCATTGGTCATTTCCTCCTGGTTTAAGTGTTTAATCGAATTGACTTTAAAAAAGGGCTTCAAACAGTTTTAAATTGATTTAATATTGAATTTTTGACGTTTTCCTCACCTCCTTCCTTCACAATGGCAGAATACACTTCGTCTATCTGCGGAATCTGCAGATGTACTAAATCTGCCATTTACTGATGTTGGGCCATCGAAGGCGAAGTTGGTGGATTCAAGCCGCCTTCAAAAGCCTTAAAAGCACATCGAGACCGGATTCAACGGAATCCGCAATCGTAATGGTATTTTCGAAGCAATTGCCCTCAAAAATCTCATTGACGTGGAGGTTTAAAGAGCATAGGACGACCTTGCCCCTTTTCCGATTGATCTCTTTTATGACATCTAAAATCACACGAAGCGCCGAACTTCTCAGATATCTTAACGCGCCCAGGTCGAGGAGCACTGGCCGACTATCACTTCCGAGGACATTCTTGATTACAAATTCAAACTCAGGGTTCAATTCTGTTTCAGTTATGCCTCCGACAATGACATAGAAAATCCCATATTTTTCTTTGTGAATAATTTCCATTTTTCGTACTCCGAATTTCTTGGCACAAAAAAAGCCCTCCAAACGGTTTTGGAGAGCCCATTGACACGCTGCGCAAGCGTTGGTATTATTGAAACACTTGAGCGTGCCGCAAGGCCCTCAGGTTAGTACCAGCCAGGCACCCCGACCCGCCAAAGTCTCGTGCCTGGCTTTTTTATTTCTCACCCGTATATCGCCGTTTTTTGGATTTTTCTGCTAGCTTCTTCTTGCCTGCTCCACGGTGAAATCACACGGTCCGAAATAAAAAAGATATATTTTTATAAGCTGCGAGTTCACATTTAATTACCTGCTATTTTATTGTTCGAATGTTACTATTCTTCTTCAAAGGACACCTTATCAGCAAAAACCTCGCTTTGCTCGAGGTCTTGCGGAACCCCCTTGACCTCGAGCGGTAAGCCGGGTGCAATGTCCTCTTTCTCAATATCCTCAAACTCGGTACCAATTTCCTCACTCGTCACAAACAATTGATTTTCTCGCTCCTCAAAGGTAAATTCGGGAAAGCCGTCGACAAAATCCACTACATCGACAACACCTTCCACTTCGATCTGATCCGGTTCCCAGAATTCTATTTCTTCAGCAAACAGAATGCCGCCTTCAAAAACGCCCTCGGCCTCGAGCTTTTTACCTTCTGCAATATCACCGGGCTCGCCATCAACATATTCGACGATATCCGGATCTGAATTTGCATGCACTTCCTGATTTCCGACTTTGAATTTGATGATGTCGCCTGCAGAGATGATTTCGGTGACGAAACCCATTATTTCGAACTCGTTTCCATCTTCGCCCTCCAACTCGTCCCCAGGCTCGATCTCGTCGGCAGTCATGACACCACCAGGCGTATCGAGGGTGCCCAACACTTCAACAAACGCGTTTTCAGTCAGTAAGCCTTCGGGCAAATCATTAGCAATTCTGGAGTAGTTTACGATAAGGCCATTAATTTCGAACGTTTCAAGAAATTCGTTTAGATTCATTACAATACCGGTTACTTCAACTATTGATCCGCCAACAAACGTACCGGTCTTTTCGATGAAGGTTCCCCTGATTGACCCGTCAAAATTGCGATAGCCGCTGACTTCGACAACGTCGTCCTCGGCAATATCGTTAAATGAGGTGCCTTCAAATATTGTAATAAAGTTGACAACCACTGTCTGCCCGAGAACCGCAATTGTTTTTTTGCTCTCGTTGGTATCTGGATCAATTTCGATGCCGCTCACACTCGTAACAGGCCCTGAAACATTGCTGCTGTATATGACGCGATCAGCAACCACTCTACCGTCTTCCAGTATTCGGCCTTCAACCGATACCACTTGGCCGACCCGCAGATTCGCCTCGACAAATTCGTCGCCGATGCCTACCTCAACGCCATTGACGATGACTGACGCATTGGTTGTGTCGAACTCGGTGCCGTTGACTTCAATGCTGCCAATGGCAGTCACGACGCCTGCGCTCATTATTCCGGTGCCGTCGATACCGCCACCGGCTAACGGCGACGATGAACCTCCGCCATTGCAGGATGTCAGCAGCAGACAAATCATTAGGAGTAGTGCCAAACATTTTGATAGCAGAGTCTTCATCTTAACTCTCCTCTACCGAATTGGATTCCTCGAAAAAAAATATACCGAAACCGGCTCGGTTGCGGCCCGTTCCACCAACCGTGGGAGTGACATCGCGATCGTGCTGTGCCAGCCATTTATCGGCGTTTTCCAGCAGGGACTGGGCTCGCTTGGCGAAAACATTGTGGAACTTTGGCAAGGCCTCATCGGGCAAGTTGTCGTATAAGACCTTGCGCTGAAAGCGGGGCTCGGTGGTTTCGGGATTTAGGTTGTGATCGATGGTCGCAATGAGATGCTGAACATCGATTCCCAAAATATTGAGCTTGTGGGAGTCGACAATGCGGGGAATATAGGCCCGGGTCAGCAGGGCGACTTTGCCGTCTTCCCGGCGCTCCACCGCACCGACGTGGATCAACTCATCCAGAATTGCGCGGGGGGGCACATTGCCGCTGAAGCGTTTGACCAGATCACTGAAAGTCGGTCCGCTGCCTTCCATCGGCAGCAGCGCGGGATCGCCTTTCTCATCGAGAAATTCAGGCTCCCGCCGCCAGGCGGCAATCACGCGGGCGGCCCGGTTGTGCTTTTCGTAGCTGGCGGTAACGTCAGGTCGTGGCAATTTTCGAACCCGCATCACCTCCCGGCGCGACAAGCCGGTTATGACCGACACCCGCGAGGTTGTCTGCTTGCGGCCTTCAATGCCGAACTCTTTGGCGGCCACATCGATAAAAACCCATTTAGCGAGATCTGAAAACGTACTGTAAGAAACACCATTTCTAAGAAGGATTCTGGCAAGGGGCTGAAGCAACCTCAATACTGCTGCAACCAGCGGTTTTTGTTGCTTATCGTTCATAATTCCGGGACCGGAAAAGCTGAAAACGATTGATGAGAGTTGAAATTGTAAACTTAGTTTTTGTGAAAATATTCACAAATTTTTGTTTTTGTCAACATTTTTTTTCGGTAAACAAAAATAAATTAAAAAGCGCGCTCGAAAGCCAACACCGTATTCACCGGCTCGTATTATTTTGACGGCAAGCCTTTGGAATACCGATCAATCGCGATTTTTTAGGAGTAAAACTTGAAGAAGTGCCGCATGATAAATTTTACGGTGGGTTTGTTGACGTGGTAATTTTCACGGCCGTCGGCAAATTGCGTCAGGCCGCTTAGGGGCTGGTATATGGTGGCCATCTCGAATGCCGGGAAATAAAACACGTTGTCGTGGCGGGCAACAAATTCGTCGGCAACAGCCCGGAGGGTCGACTTCGAATTGCAGCTGGCGCTAATCACATCCAGATCCTTGCGGAAAGTCGCCCACAGGTTAACCGGAGAGATGGTTATCAGCAGCTTGCAGCCAGGATTGTGCCGGGCCATGATAGCCTGAATGCGCTCGAGATTGGCCAGATTTTCACTGTAACGGCTGACCCGAAACTCGTAGCGATCCATATTGCCGCCCTCGTTGACATAGGGCCCCGACGGGAGGCTGATGACCGAACCGTCCTTACGGTCCTGCCAGATCTCAGTCAGTCCGAGAGTCAATATCAACACCTCTGCATCCTGCAGGGCCTTTCGGGAGTGCTCTTGGTGCCGCTCGAAATCCTCCTCGGCCGCTTCAAGGTCGTCGTATAGAATAATTCGGCGGTACGGATCCTGAACCTTGCGTGACTCCGGCGCAATCCACCAGCGCAGATCCGGCTGCCACTCTTCGAACGTATACTCAAAAATCTGACGCATGCAAAAGGTGTTGTAAACTCTTTCCCAGGCCGCACTGGCGTGGATCGAGGCCGGATGGTGGGTTTCTTCGGTCACGTAGTTATAACCGCGTTGCGTGAGGCGCCGCTTGATCTCCCGCGCAAAACACGATCCCAGCGAGGCAATCGGCGTGGCTTGGGTAATTTTCAACCCGGTATCGGTGGGCACCGGGAAGTTCCCATCCACCGGCGGGTTGTCAAAAGATCCCGGCCACACCTGCCAGCGTTCGAACCGGTGAACCGGATGGACGTCAGATCGAGCCATGATGATAAATTGAATAATGAATATTGAAAATTGAATATTTATGGAATTCTATCGATTTGTATAGCATTTCCCAAAAAAAAATTTAACATGATAAAAATAACATATGAACAATATCATGTTCACTCGATGAATGTAAATTGCAGAATAATTAGCCACTGATTATTTCCAACTATAAAATTGCCGGAGCGGAGCGACTTCCACAATTATTCAATTTTCAATCATCAATAGTCATTTCAAACGGTTGACAGGTGGGGCCGACTCCCTTATATTGACTGACTTATTTCGTTGACCAACTTGAATGAACGTATAGCCGGAGGTTTAATGCGAATTTTATCGATGTATTTCGGGCATGACGCCAACTGTACACTCCTCGAAGACGGTGAGCCGATGGCGGTGCTCGAAAAAGAGCGGCTTACGCGCATCAAACACGACCAGGGGGCATTGGACCTTGAACTCATATTGGAACAATATGGCTGGGAACCGGATAGCATCGATATGGTCGCGATTAATCCCTGGACCCGTCCGACGCTGGATGGAAAATGGTTTCAATGGGAACTCGAAGGCAAAACCTATCGCGAAGA